>CAZBKC010000172.1:0-1124 GCA_964492345.1 uncultured Steroidobacter sp.
CTCGGCGTGACCTTCGGCGATCTCGTCGTCATGGACAGCCCGTCGGGTCGTGCCACGGGAGACTTTCACTGGGGCACGACCCGACGGGCTGTCCATGACGACGAGATCGCCGAAGGTCACGCCGAGCAGCCCGATGCCGGGCAACGCCGCCACTCGCACCGCAAAGTCATCGTGATTGGGGTACAGCTCGACCGTCAGGGGGCGGGTGGGGCGATAACCGTAGCGCTTCGAGAACGCAACGATGCTGTCGCGCGCGACTTCCATGACATAGGGCTGCAGCGCGGCCGATTCCTTCCTGTTCAGTCGCAGCAGCAACTCCACTTCCGACGCCGGCACCGTCGGCGTCGCGGGCAGGGACAGGCGCGTCGATGTCACCTCGATTTCGTTGACGCGGTCGAGCAGGCGCAGCGTATTGACCGTGGTCGGGCTGTACGGGTCGCCTTCGTAGGCCTTCTGCAGATGCACGCGGGCTTCGTCGATCGCACCGGACCGCAGCAGGTTGGCGCCGAGAGCGGCGTGCGCCGACCAGAGGGACGGCTGGACTTCGATGGCCTTGCGCAGCAGCGGCGTCGCCTCGGCGTAGCGGCGGCGCATGACCTCGAAGCGGGCCAGCGATTCGAACACCGATCCGTAGTGCGGGTTGTAGTTGAGCGCACGGTTCACCCAGGTGTTCCTGAACATCGTCGCACTGTCGCGCCCGCGTGCGAGATCGAGCGTCGCCCGCGCCGAATACAGTTCCAGCAGCGGCAGCTTCGGATCTGCGACCTTCGCGGCACGATCCAGCGATGCGTCGGCGGCATCGAGCTGCCCGGCTTCCAGCGCCATGCGGGCTGCCAGCAGATGCGCCTCGAACAGCGCATCGTCTTCCTTCAGCAGCTCGTCGAGCAGTCTCAGCGCTTCGCCGTCGAACCGGTCGGCATAGACCTGCGCAAGCGCCAGGCGACCCTGGATGTCGTTCGGCGACAGCTCGAGCGCTTCACGCAGCAGCTTCTGGGCGTCGGCATACTGATGCGTACCCAGATACAGCCGCGCCCAGCGCACGCGCGCATGGATCAGGCGCTGGTTGCTGCGGACGGCACCGGCGATCTGCAGCGCGCCAACCGCTTCTTCCGCGATGCCGTCCG
>CAZBKC010000172.1:1134-7002 GCA_964492345.1 uncultured Steroidobacter sp.
ATCAGGCGCTGGTTGCTGCGGACGGCATCGCGGAAGAAGCGGTTGGCGCGCTGCAGATCGCCGGTGCGCCACGCGGCCTCGGCACGGGTAACGGAGTTGTAGGGTCCATTGATGAGGCGCGTGTAGCACTCGCGCGCCTCATCGTCGCGCCCACGGTAGTAATCGTTGTCACAGATCCGCAGCTCGTCCGGCCGACGCGGGTCGTAGTCGATCGATTGCGCGACGGCGGTCGAGAGGAAGAAGGAGTAACCACATAGAACGCAAAGAACGCATAGAAAGAAATCTCCTCTTTCCGTTTTGCGCTCTATGCGTTCTTTGCGGTTACTCCTTCTCTTCATGGTGTCACTCCCGGCTGCGCGGCATCGATCTGCCGCTGCAGCAGCGCGAGTTTCACCAGGACGCCTTCGAGTTCGTCGTAGTACGCATCGGGTTGCAGCGATGCCTTGCGTTCGCGCACGCCGTCGAGTTCGCGCTCGATCCGCACGCGTTGCGCATACATCGCATTGACCGCCGGATCGGTCGTGACGCGGGCCGCGGTGCCCATGCGCGCGACCTGGAAGCGTGACGGCTCGCCCCCCGCCAGGCGCGGGTGTTCCGTGGCCAGCAGGGCTTCTGACTTGAATGACTCCGTCACCTTGCGCACGGTGTAGTCGTAGGCTTCGTTTACCGTGACGATGTCGTCCTTGTTGATATCCGCTTCGAGCGTCGTGAGCGCTGCGGTCCAGTATTCGGCGAAGCGTGTCGCGGTCCTTTCACCGCCGCTCTTCGTGGCCGTGATGACGATGCGCCCATCGCGCTTCCATCCTTCCAGCACCGCACCGCTCGCACTCGTTGCATTGACGATGAGCTGACGGCGGGCCGGGATGGCATCGAACAGGGTCGCAAGTTCCGAAGACGTGAGATCCGGTCCCGGCAGATTGAATCGATACTGCTCGCCGTCGAAGCTGCCGTGACCGATCAGCGTGACGATCACTTGATCTTCAGGCGCTGCTTTCGCAGCCAGCCGGCGCAGCGCGCGCCGAACGGATTCGCGATCCGCCTTCGCACCCGACAGCACCGTCGTCCCTGCATCCGTTCCCGTGAGCTGCCGCGCGGCGCCTGCGAGCCTGTCGGCCTGTTCGACGAATCGCGTTTCATACGCGGGCTCGCCGCCGAGACCGCTGACGATGAGCGAGTAGGTGGCGGCGTGGATCGGGGCACACAGCATCAAGGTGGTGACAGCGGCAGCCTTCTTGAATAGGGCTGCTGGGCGCTGGGCGCTGGGCTCTGGCCAGAAAAAGAGGACATGACTCTTCTTTCCTGCCAGAGCCCAGCGCCCAGCGCCCAGCAGCCCCTTGCTCACAGCCTCCCCCACTTCAGTCGCAGCAGCCATTCGCTGGCGAGCAGCGCCAGCAACACGAGGAACACGATCGGCAGATTCCACAGATCGAGTGTCTGGCGTTCGACGATGCCCGCGCGCGAGTAGGGAATGGCCGCGGCCAGCCGATCCAGCTCGGCAAGTGTCCAGTAACGGCCGCCGGTCATGTCGGCGATACGCGTGAGCACCGCGCGATCCTGGCGGACGCCGTAGTGCTCGAGCAGTCCTTCGTTGCGTCGCACGTAGGCGGTGGCGGATTGCATTTCGCCGTCGGGCGCACGCGCCGACAGATCGATCCGATACAACCCCGTCGCGGGCGCATCGAAGCTCGCCACATAGCGACCGGGGCCGGCATCCGAGGGCTGCATGGAGACCTTGTAGGGTTCGTCGCGTTCTGGTGCGACCAGCAGTTCGACCTGCGCTGCGTCGATCGGTTCGAAGCGCGCATTGCGCAACTGCGCTTCCATGCGGATCTGGCGTTCGTCGTCGTAGACGGACTTCTCGCTGGCGAGGGTCACGCGCGGCGTGGCGCCGTCGGCCAGGGCGTGGGCGAGCTGGCGCCAGAACAGTTCGTGCCGTTGATCGTCCGGCGCGAGCCGCATCTGCCACCTCAGGGTACTGGCGGTGCCGAGCATATAGGTCGCGCCTTGCCCGAATCGCTGCCAGACCAGAAGCGGCGCCGCTCCCTCCCCGGCGGTCGCTTCGAGCAATACGATGGCGCCGGGCTTGAGCCTGCCGAGCGACTGGTAGTCGGCGAGTTTCGGCAGGCTCTGCCACTGCTGCGCGTTGCGTGCGGGATCGATGTCGAATCGCGTAATGGGCGAATCTGCGGCATACAGCGTCGGCCGCACGGACGCGGCACGCTGCACGAAGCTCTGCGACTGCCGGTCCGGCAGATGCGTCGGCAACGTCTGCGACAACGCCGCCCGCTCCCAGCCGCCCGCCGACAGACCCTGGCGCCCGGCGAGCAGCAGGACGCTGCCGCCGCGCCGATCGACGAACTGCCGCAGCAGTTGATGCTGCTGCACCGACAGGGTTGCCGCATCGAAACTGCCGATGATCACCGCGTCGTAGGCAAACAGCTCGGCCGGATCGTCGGGAAAGCCGTCCTGCAGTTCAGCGCCCGATCGCACGCCCTGCCGGAAATACTTGTTCGGCGTGGTGCGCACTGCGCTGGTCAACTGCAGCGACCGTTCGGGCTCGATGGCACGACGCAGGAACTTGTACTCCCAGCGCGGCGCACCCTCGATGTACAGGATGCGACGGCGCTCGGCCGGCACATTGAGTACCTGCAGGCGGGTGTTGTTGACGAGATCCTGTTCGCCGTCGAGCGCATCGAGGGTGAAGCGCAGATCGTGCGTGCCGGCATCGCCCGCGGGAAATTCGATGTGATGGCTGCTGGTCGTCGCGGTCTGCGGCAGCTCCAGCACCTTGGCGGCGAGCAGCTTGTCGCGATCGTAGACGCGCAGTCGCGTCGTTCCCGGTGCATCGTGCCGAATGCGCACTGCTGCGGTCACCGTCGAGCCGGCCGGTGCAATCTGTGCGACGCGCACCTGATCGAGTTCCAGATCCTGCGGAATCCTTTCCGCACCGACGCCCACGGTATGGACGGGAACGCCGAAGGAGGCGAGTTCCGCCAGCCGTTCCTCGCTCAGCGTCTGGCCGTTTTCCGCACCGTCGCTGAGCAGGACGATTCCCGCCAGCGGCACACTGCTGGCGGTCTGCAGCAACTGGACGAGCGAGTCGCCGATCCGTGTCTGCGCACCGGGCGCCGGCATGGCGTCCAGCGACGACAACGATTCGGCGCGGCTGGAAAAAGCGAACAACCGGACTTCGAAACTCTTCTGCAGCGCCGCCAGTGCGTCGGACTGCAACGCCGTCACCGCCTGCTGCAGGCGCGATCGCGGCACATCGGCACCGGGACTGTCATCGAACGCCATGCTGGCAGAGGCATCGATCGCCACGGCCAGTACGTTTTCGCGATCGCGGACGCGCTCGACATGCAGTACGGGGCGCCACAACAGACCCAGCAGCAGTGCAAGGAACAGCCCCTGCAGCGTACCGATGGCAACCAGCTTGCCGAGGCCCACGCTGCGCCGTCGCAGCAGCGACGCAACGATCAGCATCGCAACTGCGGCGATACACATCCAGAGAACCCAGCGCGGCCATCCGCTCGCAAAGGCGAACGTGCCGGTTCGCCAGGCCCACAGCGGATGCGTGAACAGCAGTTCGAACACGGCTCACTAATAGTTTATGGCCCGGGTTCAGGCAAGGACGGAAAGTGCAAAGATTTGGGGGAGAAAGGCGTGAGGATCGAGGCGTGAGCCAGAAGCGGGCGAGTCTGATGCTGAGTTTCCTGCTCGAGCCTTCTCCCGGGAACCGCGTAGGGACTCATGCGTACTGAGCTGGTGAACGGGCCTACTCATCACCACCGGAGAACGCGCGATGACACAGGGATTCGCTCATGTCCCTGCTGAGCAATCCACCCGGATCCTTGATGTCCAATCGATGGATTGTCATGAGAATTTGCGCTAATGCCCGCGTGGTCCGCACTGTATAAATGCGAATGCCAGCGAGATTCGTTCGCGCGCTGAGCATATTCGCGGGTCATGTCGCGTGCGCTCTTCGAAAACAGGCGCTTACCCGACACGGCACGAGACTTGCTCTGTGCTGTGCATCGATCCATTGGTCTGTGCACTGCCAGCCACATGCAGTGCTGTTCGATCGCAAGCGCAGCCAGCAGTCGCCCGCGCTCACCCAACCACCGCAGTCGTGAAAATTTGTCATTGATCGACTCCGTCGCAGCGTCTGACGGTCCTACTTGTCAGGCTGTTGTTACCGCTCCCGTCGTCCGTTTATGCGTCTACCGTCACTCAAGTTTCTCAAGACCTTTCAGGTCGCCGCCGCCCGCCTGAGTTTCAAGGCTGCGGCCGAAGAGCTGTTCATCACGCCCTCGGCCGTCAGTCACCAGATCAAGGCGCTCGAGGAACAGCTCGGCGTGCCCCTGTTCGAGCGCGGACCTCATTCACTGACGCTGACGGAAGCCGGCAAGCGGTACCTGCAGCATCTCGACATGATGTTCACGCGCCTGGAGACCGTCACGGAGCAGTTGCGCATGCGTTACAGCCGCGGCGTGGTACGCCTGCACATGCCGCCGTTCTTCGCGACCGAACTGCTGCTGCCGAAACTGCCCTCGCTGCTCGAAGCACAACCTGATACGGACATCCAGATCAACACGGCGCTCGCCCCGCTGCAGACGCATCCTTCCGATGCCGACGTTTCGATCGTCGTGAATGCCACCCCGGACAGCGGCCTGGATTGCCACAAGCTGTTCTCGCAGGCCTTCGTGCCGGCGTGCGCACCGACACTGCTGATGCGCAGCCCGATCAACACGGTGAACGATCTCAATCGTCACACGCTCATCGTTCACGAAGCGCGGCGCGATGCATGGGAACGCTGGGCCGACTCCATCGGCGCGCGCCTGCAGCCGAGGAAGGTCGTGCGGTTCGACACGATGCACGCTGCTGCACAGGCTGCAGAGCATGGCGTAGGCGTCGCGCTGGTGTCGGCGCGGCTCGGCAACGAACGCTTCGCGCAGGGATCGCTCGTGCGGCTGTTCGATGCTGAACTGGAAACCGGCGAAAGCTACTTCCTGCTGCTGCGCCGTGAGGATGCGACGCGGCCCGATGTGCACGCACTCACCCAGTGGCTGCTGAACGAGTTTCGCGTCGCGGCGTGAAGAAAGAAGACCGCTGGCCGGCTCAATGACATTTCATTGACGCACGGTGACGAAAAGCGACTGCACGCTGCAGGCTTTCCCGCAAATACGAGCCGCAATGTGACGTGGTTGTCACTCTGCTGTCACCTTCACGGACTGGGGTGAGTGAAATTCACCCGAGCGTGAAATCATCTCGTTTGTCGCGCTACAGTACCGTTCGTACATTGGCATCGTCCTCTCTTTCACTGCGCCGCCAATTGCGAAGGATGCTCCAATGAACGCCGTCTCCCGTACCCGCACTCTCGTCATCTCCGCTCTGCTGCTCGCAACGCCCGTGCTGAGCCACGCCAGTCAGGAAGCAGCGATGAATGCCTGCGTCAAGGCGTTCGTCAGCAGCAACCTGGAAAAGGAACGCCCCTTCACCGTCAGGACGGAAGAAGCCTCTGCCACGCCGCTCGATCAGCACGTGCGTGCGTATCGCGTTGCGCTCAAGGCCACCGGCAAGCACACCGGCAAGCAAGTCGCGAAGGCGACCTGCGTCGTCGACCGCAGCGGTGTCGTGCTGGCCCTGAACGGCAAGCCGTACGCCGGCGTCGGTCAGGAACAGATCCTGAGCGCACGTTGATCGTCTGCGAGTCCGGTTGCGATCGAACTGAATCGGTTGCTTCACTCCGGGATATGCACGAGGTCAAATCCCCCTGAGCCGAGTGCGGCATGGATGCCGCTCCCGGAGTGAATTTTCTCTTCTTCCTGCATTCCTTCTTCCTGTAGCGGCCGGCCATTAGGGACAATG
>CAZBKC010000173.1:0-6958 GCA_964492345.1 uncultured Steroidobacter sp.
CACGCCGCTCGACTTCGCGGGCGATCATGGCCTTCATGTCCCTCAGGGATTCGAAGACGCCGAAGTCGAGGTAGCGGCGGAAGACGAAGGGCCGCAGCACTTCTTCGTACAGCGCGGGGAACTCGTCGGTCGCCGTGATCGCCCGCGCCTTCACGTAGGCGTAACGCTCCCAGTCGCGGCCATGCTGTTGCAGATAGGTTTCGAACGCACCGAACCCCATGGCCACCCGGCCGCTGTCGCCGAACGGACGCAGGCGCAGATCGACGCGATACACGAAGCCGTCTACCGTCTGGCTCGACAGCAGCTGCACAATCTTCTGACCGAGGCGCAGGAAGAACTCGGCATTGTCGATGGAGCGCGCACCGTCGGTCTGACCCTCTTCCGGGTAGAGCAGGACCAGGTCGATGTCGGACGAATAGTTGAGTTCGCGACCGCCCAGCTTGCCCATGCCGAGAATGAGCATCGGTTGCGGCGCCTGACTCGTTTCGCCGAGCGGCGTGCCGTAGCGCGCAGCCAGCAGTTCGTAGTTCTTCCGGTACGCGAAATCGATGCAGGCATCTGCCAGCGCCGACAGATCGCGCAGCGTCTCGGCAAGCGTTGCGCAGCCCGCAATATCGCGCCACGCGATCCGCACCATGTGCCTGCGGCGGAACCTGCGCAGTGCCTCCATCCACTCTGCTTCGGCAGCGCCGAACGGCCATGCCTGCAGATCTGCGGCAATCCAGTCGTCGCCCGCATCCTGCAGGAGATGGCCGTCGTCGATCAGCGCTGCCAGCAATGCCGGATCACGCAGACACGCGGTCGCGACGAACTCGCTGCATGCCCAGACGCGGGACACCGAGGCGGTAATGGCCTCGTGCGCAAGGATCGGCGTCCAGATATCCGGTTGCTGCGCGCGCGCTTCGTTCAGTCGCGCTTCTGCGGCGTTCAACAGGACTTGGGCATGGTCTGCTGTCATTGCAACCCGGTGCTCGGCATACGGGACGTGCAAGTGTAATGCAATGCCAGCGCGACCCGCGCGCACGGGACTGTCGGTCGTTCCAGAGGAGAAGAAAAAGCAGGTACACAAAGGAGCACAAAAGAGCACAAAAGTAAGATCCAGATTCCATCCGGTGTCTGAACCTTTGTGCTCCTTTGTGTACCGCTTGCCTCTGGACCTGAACCTGCGTCTCAGAATTCGCCGTCCGCGCTCCCCGAAGTTTGAGCTTCGTCACCGATGTGCCGATGCAGTCGTCATAGGCTCGATACAACCTTGAGGCTCCTGGAGAGCCGACAGGCGGGCCAGGACCTGGCATCGACGCAGGGAAAAACACCGTCAGGGATCGTCTGATGTGCGTCTGATGCCTCGTCGCAGTGACATCCGGTATCGCTGACGAGGTAATGCGCGATATGCACCGCCGACCGATCACCAGCGCCATTGCTCCGCCGCGCCGCGCGTATTTCTGGCTCGCGAGCGCAGCCGTGCTCGTCGCAGGCTTTGCGCTGACCGGCCAGGCCCGCGGCGCTTCGGCACTGTGCAGTTCGGGCCAGCAGTGCACGACTGCTCCGCGCGCGGCGCACGCACCTCCCGAACGATCCCTGCTCGACTTCGCAGCGACACTGCAGTTGTCCGGCCCGACGGCGCGACGCGATGGACTGTCGAGCCAGGAATACTTTACGTTCAGCGGCGTGGGCGCGATCGTCTGTACGGTGGACGGCAAGCAGCGCATGTCGACGGCTTTCCTCGTCGGTGCCTTCGACATTGGCGTCACCGTGGCGCACACCTTCGAAGACCGCAACGGCGTCATTGCGGCGGAAAACTGCATCTACACCAGCACCGATTCGCTGGGTCAGATCCGCGAACGCATTCCGGTCTCCTATATCAAGTCGCAGTGGACAGCCGAAGCCGGCGCGAACGGTCACGCGGCGAAGGATTTTGCTGTCGTGCGTCTGAGCGAACCATCGCAGTACGCGCAGCGCACGATGCCGATAGGAAAATTTTCCGGCTCTGCGGCACCGGTGCTGATGATCGGCTTTCGCAGCGACATGGAATCCGATCCGCTGAAGGCCAAGAGCCGCGGCACGGTCTACGAACGCAAGACCAACGGGGTCTCCCTGGCGAGTCTCGAAGGATTCACACATGACATCGATGCGCGCGGCATCGCGGCAGGCGCGCCGGTCATCGACGAACGCACCGGCATCATCATCGGAATGCACACGCTTGCAGCCCAACGCAGCGCAGGCGCGATTCGCAACACCATGATCACGATGAATCAGTGGCTCGAAGAAACGCTGCGCGCCGAAATCCAGGCCGGCGACGAAAAAGGCGCCAGCTCGGCGCTGTAGCTTCGCCCCGCAAGAGGGAGAAGTTTCACACGGAGATCACGGTCCGATCCCCTCCTCCGCTGCGCGGAGGAAGGGACCCACCATCCGGTCTTGCCTCAATGGAGCCTGTAGCCGGGCTACAGAAAGCAGGGATTGCCATACAGCGGAACCTTTTCACGGCCGTCGCCGGGATGCGTCACTGGCGCTTTCTTCCCCGGAACCCGTACCCTTGCCACCCGGTTATACGGCCAGTCCGAGTGCAGCTCACGCCTGCAGTTCGAGACGTCGGACAACAAACGAGGAGGAAGCAACGATGAACAAGTCCCTGGTGACCGGATTGGTGATTGGCGTCGCAGTGGCCACTGCTGGCGCAGCCATCGGCGGTTTCAACATCTTCGACCGCAAACCTAAGTACGCCGAGGTGCTCGACGTCCAACCTGTGTCGGAGACCATTCGCACGCCACGGCAGGAGTGCCATGACGAAGTCGTCACGCATCAGAAACCGGTGAAGGACGAGAAGCGTGTAACCGGCAGCGTCGTCGGTGCCGTCGTGGGTGGCGTACTGGGCAGTCAGGTCGGCAGCGGCAGCGGACGCGATGCTGCAACGGTCGCCGGCGCAGCGGCCGGCGGCTACGCGGGCAGCAAGGCGCAGAAGCACATGCAGGAAACCAACACCTACCAGACGACCGAAACGAAATGCCAGACCGTCTATGACAGCAGTGAGAAAGTCATCGGCTACGACGTCAAGTACCGCCTCGGCGACAAGACCGGCACGGTCCGCATGGATGAGAAGCCCGGCGAGCGCATCCCGGTCGTCGACGGCGAGCTGGTGACGGGCTGATCGCAGTGTGAAGGAAGTTCTTCACCTCTCCCTCCAGGGAGAGGTCGCGCGTAGCGCGGGTGAGGGTCTGCGATGTTGGAGCACGGACGACGCTCTGATCGCGGTGGAAAGGTTTCAGACCCTCACCCTGCCCTCTCCCTAAAGGGAGAGGGAAAGACATTCCTCGCCTCCGTCATCACGCCCGTCCCGTCATCGCGCTACAGTGCAGCGCCTGTTCATTCCGTCGCTCACTCCATCGCCCCATGCAGCGCCACGACGATCCTTCTGACGACGACACGCGTGGCTCAGGCTCGCCCGCTCCAGCACCCGGTCAGATCGATACGCTGCGCAGGCTGCTGCACGCGAGCCGTCACGTCGTCTTTTTCACCGGCGCAGGCATCAGCACGGAATCGGGCATCCCGGACTTCCGCAGTCCCGGCGGCATCTGGACGAAGATTCCGTTCCAGCGGCAGCGTCGGTCCCTGCGCCGCGTGCGGCGGCATCATCAAGTCGGCGACGATTTCCTTCGGCCAGCAGATGCCCGCCCTGCCGATGCAGCGCGCTCACGAGCAGACCATGGCCTGCGACCTGTTCATCGTGCTCGGTTCATCGCTGTCGGTGTTTCCCGCCGCCGATTTTCCCCTGCGTGCACGCCAGAAAGGCGCGGCCCTGGTCATCGTCAATCGCGATCCCACCGCAGTCGACGATGCCGCCGATCTCGTCATTCACGCCGGCATCGGCGCGACGATGACCCGGGTCTTGCCGGAATAGGAATTTCACACTCTGTGTGAAATCTTCTCTCCGCCTCAAAGCTACCGCGGCGCGACAGCGAGAAACCGCTCGAATCCCCCCGCCATGCGATGCCCGAATCCCTGCCCGGTCGCGACGATGAACATCGCCGGGATGCGCTGCTGCTGCGCCAGTTCGTAGCCGGCCTGCTCGCCCAGCACATTGAGCGCCGTTGCCCAGGCATCCGCCTCGACGGCGGTCGGCATGATGACGACCACGGACGCGAGTTCGTGTTCGACCGGCCGACCTGTCCGCGGATCGATGGTGTGGGAGTAACGATGACCGTGGCGCACGACATAGTGGCGATACTCGCCGGACGTCGTCACGGCGATGTCATCGAGTTTCACGATGGCGTAGGGCTCGGGCTCGGCGTCGAGCGGCTGCTCGACGGCTATGCGCCACGATTCGTTGCGCGCGTTGTGTCCGCGGGCGCGCACTTCGCCCCCGATGTCGATCATGAAATTGGCAACGTCGAGCGCCGTGAAGCGTTCGGCAATGAGATCGACGGTGTAGCCGGGCGCAACCGCGTTCAGGTCGACAGTCAGCTGCGGCAGCTCTTTGCGCAACGCTGCGGGTTCGGTGCGAACACCGAGCCTGAGATAGCCGACTTCCTGCCGTGCCTGTTCAATGCGCTGCGCATCCGGAATTTCCTGCAACGATCCGGCCGCGCCCATTCCCCACAGATTTACGAGCGGCGCCACCGTGATGTCCAGCGCACCCCGCGACAGGTCGCTGACCTGGGCAGCGGCCGCGACCGCCCTGACGACATCGGGCGAGACCTCGAACCAGTCGGTGGATGACGAGCGATTGAATCGCGAGATCTCGGAGTCTTCGCGATAGCCCGACATCTGGCGATCGATGTCCGCCAGCACCCGATCGACTTCGGCTTGCACCGCACGCCGATCGACGCCCGGCGGCGGATTCACGATCCTGATGGAATAGGTCGTGCCCTGGGCGGGGCCGGAGAGTTCGATGAGATCCGGTGGGCGGGTGCAGGCGGTGAGGAAAAGAAGCGGCAGGAGGAGGCGAGCAAGGATGTTCACTCAGCAAGCGTAGCGCATGACACAGTCGGCCCCCTCCCTGGCCCTCCCCCGGCGACCGGGGGAGGGGAAGAGTAAGACTGCGGTGATTTTTCCCCTCCCCCGGTCGCCGGGGGAGGGCCAGGGAGGGGGCACGTCCGGTAGCTACGGACTCAAAGCGTCTTCAAATACTCCACCAGCGCCTCCTTCTCTTCGTCCGGCAACATCGTCCCGAACAGATGCCCGCCATTACCGTTCGAGCGCTCGGCCACATCGTGTCTCGTGCCGATCTCGGCCGCGCGCGTGTCGGCGCCGGCGACGAAACCGACATTCACCGGGTCGTAGACGTCGTAGCCGCGCCAGAAAACGGCGGGCCGTTCGGCCGGGGGCTTCAGCATGTCGCGCAATGTCGGCACCGAGCCGTTGTGCAGGTACGGCGCGCGCAGCCACAGGCCATCGAGAAACGGCGGGTTGTAGCCGATGAGATCCGCTTCGACGAGCCCTTTGCGGTCGATGTCGAATTCCTTGACCTTGTTGTTCGCCGCGACGGCATGTTCCTTCTTCCAGGTCCACAGGCGTTCCGGATCCGTGTCGATGCCGCGCAGCTCCATGCGTGCGCCGGTCAGGTTGCTGGCATGGCAGCGGGCGCATTCCCTCTCGAACACCGCCTTGCCCGCCTCGGCCTGCGTTCCATCGATCGGGAAGGGATACGCCGGAGGCGCCTTCGCCGACAGGTAGTCCTGCAGCCACTTCACCTCATCGAGAAACTCCTCGTTGCTCTTCGGCCGCGCGCCCAGCAGGCCCAGCGCGGAATCGATGATGACCGAGTACTTGTCGTGACTGTCGCCCGCCCAGTTGAGCGTGGTGCCTTCGCGATCGTATTTCTTCAGGTTCCAGATCGGGGGCATGTCGGTGGGCCCGATCGAATCGTCCATGGGCGATCCGACCAGGAAATACTTGGTGAGATTCATTGCGTCGTCGCGACCCCGGCCCCATTCCGGAAAATCGTGACGGTAGATCCAGGCGAACTGCGCTTCGCGTTCCAGCAGCCGTTTCTTCGTGATCGGGATCAGCACGAAGCGGTAGATGGCGCTGTCGATCCACGACAGGTCGGTCACCAGATCGATTTCATGCATGAGGTTGTCGCTGTTGAAGCGCGGATCTTTCGCGCAGTCGACCAGGAAGCGGAACATGGCTTCGAGGTTGAACGCGTGGCCCGGCCCTGCAGTGACGAACGTCGGATTCTCGTTCTCGCTGCGGCGATAACTGGCCGTATGGCAGACCGCGCAGTTGTTGCCGACGCGCTCGAACCCGATCGTCTTCTTCACGAAACCGACCGGCAGCTCCTGCCCCTGCTCCCACGCGAACCCGAAGGAGGCGAAGCCGTTCGCGCCTGGAATTTTTTCCGGGAACATCCGCGGCAACACATAGAAGATCCAGTAGGGAATCCCGGCATCGCGTTCCCCGCCGATCGAGCCGTACTTGAAACGCATCTCCGGATCGCCCGTGATCCACCCGGGCTGCGGTTCTTCGCGGAAGAACTGGTACCAGGTGAAGAGGCCGCCGGAGGCGATGAGAAGCATCACCACAGTGGCAAGTCGAATGAGTTTCTGTTTGGTCACGTGGGCTCCATGATCCAGTGGATCAGGGGATAGTGATCAGGGGGTAGGGGGTAGTCAGAGACAAGAACAGAGATGGTAGTAATGCGTCGCGGCGCAGCCGCTCTGACTACCCCCTACCCCCTGATCACTATCCCCTTCCATCAAAACGTCTTCAGATACTCCACCAACGCCTCCTTCTGCTGCGGCGTCAGCAGCGTCCCGTACTTCTGCCCTTCATGCCCTGCATTCGAATTGCCGGGCAGACGCGTGTCATAGAGAAACAGCCTGCGGCCGTCGCGATCCGCCTGATCGTGCACGAAGCCCATGCGCTTGCCGTCGTACACATCGTCGCCGCGGTAGAAAGCTTTCGGCCTTGCATCCGCCGGCTCGGTGCCGACGCTGCGCGACCTGCTCGAGCCGGCGGA
>CAZBKC010000174.1:0-6956 GCA_964492345.1 uncultured Steroidobacter sp.
TGGAGCAATAGATCAGGCCGGGATTGATCGCCTTCAGGTCTTCGTAGCCCAGGCCATAGCGCGCGAGGTCCCCGGCCTTGTAGTTCTCGAGCAGCACATCCGACTGCGCGGCAAGCTGGCGCAGGATTTTCTGGCCTTCCGGTTTCGCGATATCCAGGGCCACCGACTTCTTGCCGCGATTGGCCGCCAGGAAATAGGCCGCCTCGTGCGTGTCATTGCCGTCGCGGTCCTTGAGGTAGGGCGGGCCCCAGCCGCGCGTGTCATCGCCGCTGCCCGGTCGTTCGATCTTGATGACGTCGGCGCCCAGATCGGCAAAGACCTGTCCGGCCCACGGGCCGGCGAGCACGCGACTCATGTCGAGAACACGGATATGCGACAGGGCGCCGCGCTGGTTCAATTGGCTCATACGCGGCAGTGTAGATGAGCCGATGGAACGAATTCATGGGCCCGGGTTCTCAAAGCTGTTCAAAGAACTGTCGCTGCATCGATCGAGGAACGACTGTATGCGCACCATCCTTGCTGCCGGCCTGTTGATCGCCTGCCTGCCGGCCATTGCTGCCGAACCTGCGAAGCCCACGCCGTCGCTCGACCTGCGACTGCCTGACATCACCACGTTGTTCACCCAGGAACAGATCCAGCGGATACTCGCCGGCACACGCGATCCCGACACGATCGAAGAAGTGGAAGTCGAAGGACTGCGTCGCCGGGCACCGGTCCCGTCGACGCCGGTGATCCGCTCGCCGTGGGTGACGCCAGGCTTGTTCTCACCCTTCTGGGCGCTGGCCAATCCGACGCAGGCATGGCGCATCTTCGCGCCGATCCCGCCGGACCAGGCGCAGTTCATTGGCAACCTCGCAGCCGATGCGACGGATTCCTACCGTCCACCGACGCTGCCGCCCTGAGAAAGAAGCGGTTGGCGGTTAGCGGTTAGTAGGCGCTGATTAAGTCGTCATTCCCGCGCAGGCGGGGACCCATCTTCCTGCTTCAGATGGATTCCCGCCTGCGCGGGAATGACAGATGAGGACTTGATCAGGGCGCTGAGCGCCGCCTGCAAGCCAATGAAAAGCGCGTCAGCGTTCTGAACCAACCGCCAACCGCTTCTTTCTAGTTACAGGAACGCATTGACCTGCAGAACCGCCAACCGGCGGTTCTGCAGGTCGTTCTGCGGAATGCCGTCGTAGATCCGCATACCCAGCCGCAACTGCAGGAACTGCATCGGCATGTACTCCCACACCGCGCTCCAGCGCGCCTGCTCGTCTTCGTCCAGATCGTCGTCGGGATCGAAATACTCCGCCGTCAGTCTCAGATAGATCCGCGCCTCATCGAGATCGAATGCCGATTGCGATTCCTGATGCTCCACATCGACGTACGAAGCGCTCGCGCGCAGATTCGAACCCAGCGCGACATAGCGACCGAGCCGGCCGGTCCAGTCGTCGGCCGGCTGCAGATCGATCGTGCGGGCCGGCAGGCTCGTGCGCGCCCAGGTGGTGCCGAATGCATTGCGCAGGCCGCCGCCGGTCGGATTGACGTGACAGGTCACGCATTTGACGCCCTGCTGAACGGCGAAATACGGCTCGGCCAGCACAGTGGCGCTGCCCACCAGGCACAGCAGCGCGGTCCAGATGCGTCCCCTCATCACAATCATCACAGCGTTCCCCCAAGCTCGAAGTACGCGACGAAATCTCCTCCAGACGCGCCGTCGTCATCGCCGTCGATCGGGTTGCCGGCAAGATCCGTCATCGCAACCGTGTCGCCGCCCGCGATCCGGAGCCGATAGCTGTCGACGACCCAGCGATCGTGCGGCACACGGATGGCGAGCACGGTGGGATCGAGCGAACGCACTTCAACGCGCGTGGCGTCGATGGCGATCTCGTTGCCTTCGTCGAAGCTGCCATCGCCGCCGCTGCGGACCAGCGTCACGACACCGCCCTGCAGCCGGCTCGTGTCGAGTTCGGCAGATGCTTCGACCAGTTGCGTACGAAGATGCCTCATCGAGCCGCAGCCCCAGCGGCGCCTGCGCACCCGCATGACATCCCGTACAGATCGGCGTGAACACGTTCTGCTGGATCGATGCGAACGTGGGCTCCAGCGGCAGCGGGCCTGCGTCAATGGGCCGGCCGTTCTCGTCGAGCCCCTCGCCATTGCCCGCGCAGCCGGCCAGCGCGATCGCGATCGCAGTCATCAGAGCCCTGGGGCGCATCGTGCCGCTCTCCGTTCCCGTCGCCACCTTGAGTGACGCGGGAATGGCGGCCGGTTCAAGGAGACCGTTTTTTCGTGTCGTCTTTTTTGCAAGGGGTCCATGGATGGCGGGGCCGGACGGATGGCGATGCCTGTGCGAGAATCGCGGCCCGTCCTACAGCACGCGATCCATCATGGCAGTCGAGTCCGTCCGTTCACGAATCCTTGCCCTTGAGGGCGGCTGCAATTTCCGCGACATCGGCGGTTACGCTGCTGCGGAGGGGCGCAGCGTGCGCTGGGGTCAGGTCTATCGCACCGGTGTGCTGAGCTATTTCACCGACGGCGATCATCCGTCGCTGCTGCAGCTCGGCGTGCGCTCGATCTGCGATCTGCGCCGCGACGAGGAGCGCCGCAGGGAACCCACGCGCTGGCCGGACGCGGCGGTGACCGCACTCGTCTGGGACGATGGCGATGCGCCAACCATTCGCGGTCTCGCAGCGAATCGCCCACGCACCGCGACGGGAATGTATGAGTCGATGCTGCAGCTCTACCGCGCGTTGCCGTCCTGGATGGCACCGCGCATCCGCGGACTGTTCGAGTGCATCGCGACCGGCAAGGCCCCCGTCGTGGTCCACTGCTCGGCGGGCAAGGACCGCACCGGACTCGCCATCGCCGTGTTGCTGAGCGCGCTCGGCGTCGCGCGGGAAACCATCCTCGAGGACTACCTCGTGACCAACGAGGCCGGTGATTTCGAACAGTTCATCGCAACACGCCAGGGACAACTGGGGCTGGGCGATGTGCACCAGCCGCTGCTGTCGATGCCGGAGGAAATGCGCCGCGTGCTGTTCGCGGCCGACGCCAACTATCTGCAGGCGGCATTCGCCCACATCGACGAAGCCTTCGGCGGCGTCGAGAACTATCTTGGTACTTCGGTACAAATTGCAGACCGCACGCTCGAAGCGGTAAGAAGACACATGCTCACATAACGTGAAATGCCTGCCGCGGCTTGCCCGGATCGCCGGCAGGACCGCACAATCCGGCAGTCGATCCGTTGTGCTGCCAACTTTGGCGCCAATAGAAAAACGGGGCACTTCGTCGATGCCGTCCGCAGCTTCACCACAGAACGAGGAATCCCTGGTCACCCGCGTGCTCGCGCAGGGCTACGGACGCCTGCGTTTTCCGGAGCCGCTGGAGAGCGAATTCCGCGCCGACTACCGGCGCAATTCGCTGCGCTGGATTCGCATGTGCGTGTACGTTGCGGTGTGCACCACGCTCGGCTTTGCCGTCATCGATCACTGGGTCATCCACGCGCACAACGTGATCCCCGATGTCGTGCGCTTCGGCCTGCAGTTCCCCGTGCTGGCGATCGCGCTGCTCGCGACCTACCAGCCCTTCTACACGCGCTGGTACGAGACGACCATCCAGATCGCCTCGGCACTGTTCGGCATCGGCACCGTGCTGCTGGCAAGTCATGCACAGCCGGAGCACACAGCGCTTGTCGGTGCGCGCATCCTGCTGGTGTCGTTCTTCCTGTTCTTCATGCTGGGCATGCGGCTGTCGCAGGCCCTGCGCAGCAACGTCGTCATTCTCGGCGCGCTGGTCGTTGCCGGCCTCGCCGGACTGATGCCGCCCGATGTCGCGACATACCTTTCGTTTGCGCTCGCCTGTGCGATCGTCATCGGCACCACCGGCGCCTATGCGCTCGAGCACGCCAATCGCACTTCGTTTCTCGAACGCCGCCTGCTCGTCGAGATCGCCGAACTCGACGGCCTGACACGCCTGCTCAACCGGCAGACGTTCGAATCGCGCGTGCGCGACACGTGGCGCCGCGCGCGCGCCGAGCAGCGCGCGGGCACGGTGTTCATGATCGATGTCGATCATTTCAAGCTCTACAACGATCACTACGGACACCAGGCGGGCGATGAGTGTCTGCGCAACGTAGCCAGCGCCGTGCGTGCAGCGGTGGGAACGCGCCCCGGCGATTTCGTGGCGCGCTATGGCGGCGAGGAGATCATCGCCGTGGTCTTCGATCGTTCCTACGACGAAGCGCAGCAGATCGCGCAGCGCATCGTGGCCGAGGTTGCAGCACTCGAGATCCCGCACGCATCATCGTGCGGCCGCACGCGCGTCAGCGTCAGCGTCGGTGCCGCGACCCAGATTCCTGCCATCGCGTCCACCTACGACGCCATCGTGCGCCTCGCCGACGGCGCGCTCTACACGGCAAAGCACCAAGGCCGCGATCGCAGCATCACCATCGAGGCGAGAACGGCGGCCGTGGCCTGAGCACAAACCCGAAAGAATAGAGAGCCGCGAAAGACCGCATAAAAGAACGGCAATTCTTATCGCTGAAATTCCTTTATGCGGTCTTTCGCGGCCGTCTTCCTGGTTTTCTTCTCACGACATCACGGGCGGCGAGTAATCCAGTGTGAGGCCGAGCAGCCACAACAGGAACAGGAACAGCACCAGCGGCACGTGCACGATGAACCGCACGATCGTCGGCCAGTGCGGATCGTTGCACGATGCCGTGGCCCGGCAGCAACGTGCGGCAGTCAGACCTGCGGCAACACCGCCGCAGATGACGCATCGGGATCGCACTGCGGCAGCGGCGCCGCGCGCAGACACGTATTTTTCCGGCTTTGACTGACGCCAGCAGGGCGTAGTCTGCGTCAGCCGTCGCGCTGTACCGGCGCAACCCCCGGCCCAATCATGAGTTCAGTCCGGAACCCCACATTCGGAGACGAACATGAAAGTCAGAGAAGCAATGACCCGCGATGTGCGCCTCGTCCGTCCCGACCAGACGATACGTGAGGCCGCACACCTGATGGCCGAACTCGATATCGGCTGCCTGCCTGTCGAAGAAAACGACAGGATGGTCGGCATGATCACGGATCGCGACATCGCCGTGCGTGCCGTGTCCGAAGGACGCGGACCGCAGACGCTGATCAAGGAAATCATGTCGAGCGAAGTGATGTACTGCTACGACGATCAATCCATCGACGAAGTCACGCACAACATGGCCGACATCCGCGTGCGCCGCCTGCCGGTCGTGAATCGCAGCAAGCGGCTGGTCGGCATCCTCTCGCTCGGCGATCTGGCCACCGACGAAAGCGTGCAGGATGATGCCGGCGAAGCGCTGGGCGGAATTTCGCGACCCGGCGGTCAGCACTCGCAGTCGACGGCGAGACACTAAGAAGAAGCGGATAGCGGTTGGCGGTTAGCGGATCGGCAGAGCGCTGACGCGCTTTTCTGGCCGTCAACTGTCAACCGTCGACCGTCAACTGCTTTCACAGCACAGCTTCGATGTCGTCTTTCAGGTCTTCCGGCTTCGTCGTCGGCGCATAGCGCGATTTCACATTGCCGCTGCGGTCGATCAGGAACTTGGTGAAGTTCCACTTGATGCCCTGGCTGCCGAGCACGCCTGGCGCCTCTGCCTTGAGCCACTGATACAGGGGATGTGCGGTATCGCCATTGACGTCGACCTTCTCGAACATCGGAAAACTGACGCCATAGTTCTTTTCGCAGAAGGCGCCGATCTCGTCGGCACTGCCGGGCTCCTGAGCACCGAACTGATTGCATGGAAAGCCCAGGATCACCAGGCCGCGATCGCGAAAGCGCTTGTAGACGTCTTCCAACCCCTGGTACTGAGGTGTGAAGCCGCACTTGCTGGCGGTGTTGACGATCAGCAGCACCTTGCCTTTGAAATCCTGCAATTGCACAGGTTTGCCATCCAGGGATTTCGCTTCGAAGTCGTAGGCGGTAGTCATGTCGGTCACTGTGTAGTGTGTATGGTGTGACGTGCAGGATTCTGATCCCTACACTGCGACACCGCAAACGTCACACGTCACTCCGCGTTCATGTCCGCCGCCTGGCACTACTTCCTGCTGTCCGCACCGTTGTTCGTCATCGTCCTGGTCGGGTTCGTGATCGGTAAGTGGCGATACTGGAAACGCGAATGGACGACCCTCGCCTCGAAGCTGGTCTTCGCAGTCGTGCTGCCGGCGATGCTGTTCCTGCTGATGAGCGATCTCGACGGCATTCCGCCCGTCGATGCCCGATTGCTGATCGCGTTCTTCGGAGGCTGCTTCGTGGTGTTCGCCATCGGCCGGATGGTGGGAGCCTGGGCCTTCCGGCTCGATGGCGTCTCGCAGTCCGTGTTCGCGCTCGGCGGCATCTTTTCCAACAACGTGCTGCTGGGACTGCCGATCGCGAAGATGACGCTCGGCGAAGCTGCCGTCCCCGCGGTGGCGCTGGTCATCGTGTTCAACGCGCTGACGCTGTGGACGCTGGTGAGCGTATCGGTCGAATGGGCGCGTCACGGCGCCTTCTCGGTGGCCGGTTTCGGCAAGACCGCGCTGGGCGTCATCACCAATCCGGTGGTCGCGGGGATCGTCGCCGGCACCTTGTTCGGTCTGTCCGGCTGGTCGCTGCCCGGCCCGGTTCACTGGGTACTGGATGGACTGGCCGGACTCGCGGCGCCAGCCGCCCTGCTGGTGCTGGGCATGGGACTGGCGGAGTACGGAATCCGGCGCGACTGGCAGCTCTCGGTGTCGGTGACTGCCATCAAGCTGGTCGTGCAACCCTGCGTGGTCTGGGCGATCGGGTGGCTCCTCGGATTGCCGCCGCTGGAACTGCAGGCGGTGGTGTTGCTGGCGTCGATGGCGGTGGGCGCCAATGTCTATCTGATGGCGATGCAGTTCCAGACCTTGCAGGGGCCGATCGCCAGCAGCCTCGTTCTGTCGACGGCGCTCGCCGCCATCAGCACCCCGTTGATCCTCGCG
>CAZBKC010000175.1:0-6922 GCA_964492345.1 uncultured Steroidobacter sp.
CGATCAGGTGGTCGAGTTCGTGGCCGTGTATGCGCAGCACCTCTTGATCGAGGCCGGCGAACGCGGCGGCGCCATCCCGAGCGATCTGCTGCAGAACGGCAACAACTACCTGCGCGCCCTCGCCGCACGCGACGGCAACAATCTCACCGACGAGCGTCAGAGCGCCTACGCGATCTACCTGCTCACGCGGCAGGGTCAGCGCATGGCCACCGAGATCGCCGCGCAGCGCAAGCGCCTCAACGACCGCTATCGCGGGCAGTGGGAACAGGACCTGGCCGCTGCGTGGCTCGCCGCCTCGCTCGATCTCATGAAACAGGATCGCGACGCGACGGCACTGATCGGCGAGATCCGCTTCGGCTCGAAGACGGCGGACGAGGTGTACTACGACGCGATGACGCGCGATGCCCTGCTGCTCTTCATCGTGGCGCGCCACTTCCCCGAACGCCTGCCCGGCATTCCGAGCGACGTCATGACGACGCTCGCGCAGCGGGTCACCGACGGTTACTACCACTCGCTCTCGGCCGGCACGACGCTGCTGGCGCTCGATGCCTACGCCGCGGCCACCCAGGGCGCGTCGCGCAATCTGTCGATCGCCGAAGTGCTGAAAGACAAGCGCGTGCGTGCACTCACTCTGCCCAGTGGCCTGTTCCCGAAGGTGGACTTCACCGATCAGGCGACCTCGCTGCGCTTCGGCAACAACACTGGCCTCGCCGGCTACTACCTGATCGAAACCTCCGGCTTCGATCGCCAGCCGCCGACCGCCGCCATCAAGGAAGGGCTCGAAGTCATCCGCGAGTACACGGACGAAAGTGGCAAGCCGCTCGCCGAGATCAGGATGGGGCAGCAGGTGGACGTGCGCCTGAAGTTCCGCGGCCTCAAGGCAGACTACATCGGCAGCATCGCACTGGTGGATCTGCTGCCCGGCGGCTTCGAACTGGTCGTGCCGATGCAATCTGCCACTTCGGCATTTGCCGAAGCGTCGAGTGACGCAAGTGACGGGGGTCACGAGGGTGACGCGAGCGCTCATGGCGGCTGGCAATGCCAGGTCTGCGTGAACTCATCAGCGACGCTGGAATACGCCGACATGCGCGAAGACCGCGTCGTGTTCTACGTCAGCGCCAACCGCGACGTGCAGGAGATCGTCTATCGCATCAAGGCGACCAACGTCGGCACCTACAACGTGCCACCGGCGTACGGCGAAGCGATGTACGACCGCAGTGTCGTGGCACGCTCGACGGCGGGCAGGCTCACGGTGGCGAGGCCGTGAGCAGACAACCGCCCCCGGAGACCGGCTCATTCTTCCTGTGGGTCAGGCTTCAGCCTGACATTCCGCGGCAGGCTGACGCCCAATGGCACTGCATCAAGCGCAAGAGCTTTCTGTGTTCTTCCCCTCCTCCGCTTGCGGGGGCCGCTCCTGCGCATCCCTGCACCCGCGGCATTCGCACATCCTGTGCAGCAGAGGGCAGGGAGGGGGCAGCGGCAGCACATGAGAAGAGCCAGATCGCTTCGCTCACCCCCCACCCCAACCCTCCCCCGCTGCGCGGAGGAGGGGGCGGAAAAGCAGCTACGCACAGCAGCTATCGGCTTAATGCAGTGCCATTGGGCTTCAGCCGGCCCCACAGGAAGAGCCGAACGACGAGGCTTCATTCATTGGGCTGCAGTCCGTAAATGTTCACGTCCGAAAAACATCCCCGTTCTTTTTTGCGGTCTTTCGCGGCTCCGCTCCTCTTCGTCTTCCTGCTTTTCATCGTCCTGATTGTCACCAGATCGTGGCCGCGCGAACCGCTGGCGCAGCAGATTCCCTCGTCCACTGCCGTCTTCGATCGCAACGGACGGTTGCTGCGGCTGACGCTGGCGAGCGATGAACAGTATCGGCTGTGGACGCCGCTCGAAGCCGTGTCGCCGCAGTTCGTCGATGCGCTGCTGCTGCACGAGGATCGACACTTCTATCGCCATTTCGGTGTGAACCCGGCGGCACTCGTGCGTGCCGCGTTCTCGACTTAC
Source organism: uncultured Steroidobacter sp. (assembly GCA_964492345.1). Lineage (GTDB taxonomy): Bacteria > Pseudomonadota > Gammaproteobacteria > Steroidobacterales > Steroidobacteraceae > Steroidobacter. Next base: position 2,005 of record CAZBKC010000175.1, read on the forward strand.
ACGGGCGGTCCGCGCGTCGGCGGTTCGACGATCACGATGCAGCTCGCGCGACTCCTCTACGGCATCAACACACGCAGCATCGGCGGCAAGCTCGAACAGATGGCGCGGGCCGTACAGCTCGAACTCATGTACTCGAAGCACGAGCTGCTCGAAGCCCATATCAATCTCATGCCTTACGGCGGCAACGTGCAGGGCGTCGGCACGGCGAGCCTGGTGTATTTCGACAAGCCGGCGGCAAAGCTGGGGCTGGCCGAATCGCTGACACTCGTCCTGATACCGCAGTCGCCCGCGCGCCGCGATCCGGATGCGGATGAGCCCGTGGCGCTGCGGTCGGCGCGCGAGCGATTGTTCGTGCGGTGGCAGGAGAAGCATCCGGACGTGGAGGCGGCACATCAATATGTGTCGGTGCCGCTGCGGTATCGGCGGTTGAGTGAGTTGCCGTTCGCGGCACCGCATTTTGTGAATGCGGTGCTGGCGAGGCAGGCCCCCTCCCCAACCCTCCCCCGCTTCGCGGGGGAGGGGGAAAGAAGCGTCCCCTCCTCCGCGAAGCGGGGGAGGGACAGGCTGGGGGCAACTCCCCACTCACTCCAAACGACACTCGACCTGCCCCTCCAGCATCTCACCGAACGCATCATCGCCAACTACGTCAGCGAGCACCGCGACATCGGCATCCGCAACGCGACCGCCCTGCTCGTCGATTATCGCGACCTGTCCGTGCGCGCGATGGTCGGCTCCGCGGACTTCAATTCCGCCGCGATCCACGGCCAGGTGAACGGCACACTCGCGAAGCGTTCACCGGGTTCCGCGCTCAAGCCCTTCATCTACGCACTCGCGATCGATCAGGGTCTCATCCATCCGCTCACCGTCCTGAAGGATGCGCCCGCCGCCTTCGGACCCTTCAGCCCCGAGAACTTCGACGGCCGCTTCGTCGGACCGGTCACGGCGACCGAAGCGCTCATCCGCTCCCGCAACATCCCCGCGGTGTCGCTCTCATCGCAGCTCACGCAACCGTCGCTGTACCAGTTCCTGCGCAGTGCAGGCATCTCGCGCATGGCTTCCGAAAAGCACTACGGCCTGGCGCTCGCACTCGGTGGCGGTGAAGTCACCATGGAAGAGACGGCCCTGCTCTACGCGATGCTCGCGAACCGCGGCCAGCTGACATCGCTGCGTTATTTCGAGCAGGAGCCGCAGGGGCCGGGACCGCGCCTGCTCTCCGAGGAGGCGAGCTTCATGACGCTCGACATGCTGCGACACGCACCGCGACCCGACGATCCGTTCGCGCGCAAGCAGGATCGCCTGCCGGTGGCGTGGAAGACCGGCACGTCGTGGGGCTTTCGCGATGCATGGACGGCGGGCGTCTTCGGTCCGTACGTGCTGGTCGTCTGGGTCGGCAACTTCGATGGCGCAGGCAATCCTGCTTTCGTCGGCGTGCAGGCCGCCGCGCCCCTGTTCTTCAGGCTCACGGATGCGATCGCGGCAGGCGACCGCACGCTGTTCGAACCGGTGTTTCGTCAGCCGCCGAGGCTCGAACGTGTCGACGTCTGCAGCGCCTCGGGAGACCTGCCGAATGCGGATTGTCCGCAGATCGCCAGTACCTGGTACATCCCCGGCGTATCACCGATCCGGGTCAGTCAGATTCATCGTCGCGTCTGGCTCGATACGCGAACCGGCGAGCAGGCCTGCCCTCCCTACGATCCCGCAACGACCCGAGCGGAAGTCTTCGAATTCTGGCCGACCGAGCTGCTGCAACTCTTCGCGCAGGCCGGCATGCCGCGACGCCGTCCACCCGCACCTGCGGACTGTCAGCGCGACACGCCCGGCGGCACGCCGCCTCGCATCACCTCGCCGGTCACTGCGGCCACGTATACGGTGCGTGCGGCGCGCGCAGGCAACGAGACGATTCCTCTTGCGGCCAATGCAGACAGCGAAGTGCGCCGGCTGCATTGGTTCGTCGGTGACAGCTATATCGGTACGGGCGCGCCCGGCGTGGCGCTGGGATGGAATCCACAGCGCTCAGGACGCTTCATCGTGCGGGCGGTGGACGATCGCGGGCGGGCCGACAGCAGGGAACTCGATGTGGCGCTGGTGAGATAGAACGTCGCCGGATGCGGGTGGCGGGCCTGCGGCCGAAGAAGTTCGCAGCCCTCGCAGAGCGACTGAAAAGACGCGGAGATTGCACGGGCGGCGCGGCACCGCATGCTTGCCAACCCCACCTCGGCGGGCCAAACTTCCGACACGTTCCGTGACTGAACGAATACCTTCCCAAATGCAGTTGTCACGGAGTCCCGTAGCTGCCGTGCGGCGAGTCGTCCAACGCTTCAATTGGTTCACCCAGCGACCATGATCCTTACGGAAAGCCCGAACCTCGCCGATTCTGAGCACACAGACGTCCCGATCGAGCTCCCGGCCGGCGAGTTTCCGGACGCCAGCCGCCTGCAGGACCTGAGCACGCGGCTCATCCACGAGGGTGACGTCCAGACCCTCTATCAACATATCCTCGATACGGCACTGGCACTCACGCAGGCAGATCTGGCCAGCCTGCAGGTGTTTCATTCGGAACACGGCGAGTTCCGCCTGATCGCCTGGAAGGGACAGTCGGCCTCGCCGGCGTCTTTTCTCGACTGCGTGCGTCCGGACGCGAATGGTCCCTATGCACTCGCCATGCGCAACGGTACCCGGGTAGTTGTTGCCGACCTCGATGACAGCGCCTTCGCTGGCAATCATCAGGAGATCGAAGGCTTCCGCGCCGCCGGCATCCGTGCCATGCAGGCCACGCCGCTGATATCGCGGGCGGGCGAATCGCTGGGTGTCATCTCGACTCACTGGCGCAAGCCGATGACCCACGACCGATGGCTGCACCTGTTCGACGTGCTGGCGCGCCAGACGGCGGATCTGATCGAACGCGCGCAGAGCGAAGTGCGGCTGCGCGAGACCGCCAGGCAGAAGGATGCCCTCTACAAACTGGCCGACCGCCTGCATCGCACCCGGTCGCTGGATGATGTGTACGACTCGGCGCTCAAGGCGATCACCACCGCATTGCAATGCGACCGCGCATCGATCCTGCTCTTCGACGAGGCGGGTGCCATGCGGTTCGTGGCCTCCGGCGGGCTCTCCGACACCTATCGGGATGCGGTCGAAGGCCATTCGGCGTGGAAGCCGAAGGATCCCAATCCGACTCCCGTGCATATCGACGATGTCGCCACCGCGACGATGGGTGAGTCGTTGCGGGCAAGCATTCAGGCCGAGGGTATCGGCGCCCTGGCGTTCATCCCGCTCGTCTCGGACAGCCAGCTGATCGGCAAGTTCATGGCGTACTTCGACGATCCGCACCGCTTCACGCACGATGAGATGGATCTGTGCCTGATGATCGCCCGGCAGGTGGCCTTCGCGATCGAGCGAAAACGGGCGGAAGATCAGTTGCGCGCCAGCGAACGCCGCTTCCGCGAGATGCTCGATGCCCTGCCCGCCGCCATCTACATGACGGACTCGGCCGGCCGCGTCGTGCACTTCAATCTGGCAGCCGTCGACTTCGCCGGACGCACCCCGCAGCTGGGGGTCGACCAATGGTGCATCTGCTGGAAGGTCTATGACGCGAACGGCATGCCGCTCGCGGTCGAAGACTCGCCCATGGCACGGGCCTACCGCGGCGAACAGGTGGAGCCGGGTCTGGAGCTGATCGCCGAACGTCCGGATGGCGCGCGCCGCTGGGTTTCACCGTATCCGACACTGCTGCGCGATGCGGACGGTCAGACGATCAGCGGCGTCAACATGCTGGTGGATATCACCGAACGCAAGGAAGCCGAGAAGGCGCTGCGCGATGCGGATCAGCGCAAGGACGAGTTCCTGGCGATGCTGTCGCATGAGCTGCGCAATCCACTGGCGGCCATCACCATTGCCGCGCAGGTCCTGCAACAGAACAAGACAGCCGATCCGGCGCAACAGGAAGCGCACGGCATCATCGACCGGCAGACTGCGCGACTCGCACGACTGGTCGACGATCTGCTCGAAGTGTCACGCATTACTTCCGGGCGTATTCAGCTGCAGAAACAGCGCATGTCGCTTCGCGACATCGTGGAACGCGCAGTCGAAAGCGTCCGTTCGACGATCTCCATCCACCGGCATACGCTCAAAGTCGCAATGCCGGAGACGGCGATCTGGCTGCACGCAGATGCAGCACGCCTGGAGCAGGTGCTCATCAACCTGCTCTACAACGCCGCCAAATACACCGATGACGGAGGCGACATCCAGTTGCTCGTCGAGCTGGACGGGACACACGCCGTGCTGCGCGTCATCGACAACGGCATGGGCATCGAACCGGACCTGATGCCGCACATCTTCGATCTGTTCACGCAATCCCAGCGGTCGCTGGACCGTTCCCAGGGCGGCCTCGGCATCGGGCTGTCGGTGGTACAGCGCCTGGTCACCATGCATGACGGCACTGTCAGCGCACGCAGCGCCCTCGGCGAAGGCAGCGAGTTCGTCGTGCGCCTCCCGTTGCTGCAAACGATCGGGGCTGCTGCGTCCGAGAAATCCGCCGCACCGCAGGACACGCCGACGCAGACCCTGCGCGTACTGATCGTCGACGACAACGTCGATGCGGCGAAGGGGCTGGCGTTGCTGCTGGGGGCCAGGGGATACGCGGTATCGCTGGCCTATGACGGACAGGCAGCCCTCGATGCGGTGCGCGAGACGCACCCGCACGTCGTGTTCCTGGACATCGGCCTGCCCCGGATCGACGGCTACGAAGTCGCCCGGCGGTTGCGCAACGACTATCCACGCGACGCCCTCGCGCTGGTCGCACTGACCGGTTACGGCAAGCAGGCGGATCGCGAGCGCGCATTGCAGGCGGGATTCGATCTGCACCTGGTCAAACCTGCCGATATTTCGGCCGTGTTGCGGTATCTGTCGGAAGTGGGAG
>CAZBKC010000176.1:0-6874 GCA_964492345.1 uncultured Steroidobacter sp.
CGAGCAGGTGACGCAGCTGCTCGCCGCCAACGGCCTCAAGCGCGGCGAGAACGGACTGAAGGTCATCATGATGTGCGAGCTGCCGACCAACGCGCTGCTGGCCGACAGGTACCTGCAGTACTTCGACGGCATGTCGATCGGCTCGAACGACATGACGCAGCTGACGCTGGGTCTCGACCGCGACTCCGCCATCATCGCGAAGCTGTTCGACGAGCGTGATGACGCCGTGAAGGCGCTGCTCAAGATGGCGATCGATGCCTGCCGCAAAGCCAACAAGTACATCGGCATCTGCGGCCAGGGCCCGTCGGATCATCCCGACCTCGCGCGCTGGCTGGTCGAACAGGGCATCGAAAGCATGTCGCTGAACCCGGATACCGTCGTGGAAACGTGGCTCTTCCTGGCAGGCAACAAGGTCTGACGACCGCTACTTCGTCCAGACCAGCAGGCGATTCCGCGCCGGCAGGGAATAGTCCGCTGCGAACTGCAGTTCGCAGCGGACTGCCAGTTTCTGCAGCTCCCGGTCATCGCGAATACCCATTCTCGGATCGCGGGCCCGCAATGATTCGTCGAAGGCTCGATTGGAATCGCTGGTGAACTGCCCGTCACGGTTGAACGGGCCATAAAGACAGAAACAGCCGCCGCGCTCCAGCGCCACGCTCACGCCCGCGAACATGGCCTCGACCTCACTCCACGCCATGATATGCGCAGTGTTTGCACTGAACGCGTAGAGGGCCGCGCGAACGGGCCAGATCTCCTGCTGCACATCGAGGGCCAGTGGACCGCGCAGGTTCGGCAGCGCCGCTGCGTCGATCCACTGCCGGATTCCGTCAAGATTCTCGTCGCGATCGGTTGCGGTCCATACGAGATGCGGCAGATGCGCAGCGAAGTGAGCCGCATGCTGACCGGTTCCGGAGCCGATTTCCAGAACGACACCCGGCTTCAGAAACCAGGTCTTCAACACACCGAGAATCGGCTCCTTGTTGCGCTCGCACGCTTCCGAGTGCGGCCTGGACATCAAGACACCCGCAGGAAGTGCGCGCGGTAGTGCATCAGCTCGCGGATGGAATCGCGGATGTCGTCCAACGCCAGATGTGTCGACGTCTTCTGGAAGCTGCTGTGCACTTCGGGCGCCCAGCGCCGCGACAGCTCTTTCAGCGTGCTGACATCCAGATTGCGGTAGTGGAAGTAACGCTCGAGATCCTTCATCTCGCGCGCCATGAAGCGTCGGTCCTGGCAGATGCTGTTGCCGCACATCGGCGAAACGCCCGGGTCGACCCACTGACGCAGAAACTCGATGGTGCGGCGCTCCGCCTCCGCTGTCGTGACCGTGCTGGCACGGACACGCGCCGCGAGTCCCGACGAGGCATGCTGCCGTCGGTTCCAGTCATCCATGGCATCCAGCACGGCGTCCGACTGGTGAATGGCCAGCACCGGCCCCTCGGCCAGCGTGTTGAGATGCTTGTCGGTCACGATCGTCGCAATCTCGATGATGCGATCGGAGTCGGGTTTCAGACCCGTCATCTCCAGATCGATCCAGATGAGTCGGGTCGGATCGCGGTCGTTCACATCTGTCCCCTTCGAATGTCGCAGCGTTGCCCATCATAGCAGCAGCGGCTAAGCTCCCGACCGGCCCATTTCTGCACGAATTCGCTCAAACACAAGATCCCGATGCACTGGTTCACCCTGCTGTTCGTGCTGCTGCTGATGCTTTCGACGCTGCTGCGCAGCTGGCTGAATCAGCGACAGATCGCAGCAGTCATGCGACATCGCGACGAGGTTCCAGCTGCATTCGCTGGCCAGGTCGATGGTGACTCGCATCGCAAGGCCGCGGACTACACGGCCGCCCTGGCCGGCCTGAATCGGTGGGACATCCTGCTCGATGCGCTGGTGGCCCTGGCATTCACGCTCGGCGGCGGTATCCAGGCCATCGATCGCGCCTGGCAGGCCGCCAGCCTGGCACCCGTGTGGCACGGAACGGCCGTCGTGCTCTCGACATTGCTGGCGATGTCTGCCGTCGGACTACCGCTGTCGATCTATCGCACCTTCGTTATCGAAGCCCGCTTCGGCTTCAATCGCATGACCGCGGGATTGTTCGTTGCCGACCTGCTCAAGGGCCTGCTGCTGACCTTGTTGCTCGGCGGCCCGCTCGTCTGCGTGATCCTGTACCTCATGCAACGTGCCGGCTCGCTCTGGTGGCTCTATGCATGGGGCGTCTGGATGGCATTCACCCTGTTCATCACCTGGGCGTGGCCAAGATTCATTGCTCCGATTTTCAACAAGTTCACACCCCTCGCCGACGAGGCGTTGAAACAACGCACGGAATCCCTTTTGCAACGCTGCGGTTTCTCGTCCCGGGGCGTATTCGTGATGGACGGTTCGCGGCGATCCGTGCACGGCAATGCCTACTTCACCGGCGTCGGGCGCAACAAGCGCATCGTGTTCTTCGACACGCTCGTCGAACGACTGCAGGCAACCGAAATCGAGGCCGTGCTCGCGCATGAGCTGGGCCACTTCCGGCTGCACCATGTCCGTTCGCGCCTGATTCTTTCGTTGCTGTTCGGCCTCGGCGGACTGGCACTGCTCGGCGTGCTGGCGGCGTGGCCGCAGTTCTACGTGGCGCTCGGCGTGAGCCAGCCATCGGCGCATGCGGCAATTCTGCTGTTCATGCTGGTGCTGCCGACGTTCACGTTCTTTCTGACACCCATCGGCGCCTGGTGGTCGCGCAAGCACGAATTCGAAGCCGACGAGTTCGCAGCGCAGTTCTCCGACGCGCGACAGCTCGCCGAAGCCCTGGTAAAGCTGTATCGCGACAATGCGACGACGCTGACGCCGGACAAGCTGCACTCGACCTTCTACGACTCGCATCCGCCGGCACTGATTCGCATCGCCCGCCTGCATCAGCTCGCGGCACAACGTCCCTGAGCCACGGAACCGAATCGACATGACCTTCATGAACGCGCCGGTCGAATTTCCCGCGCGTGTGGTCGAGTCCTTCGGGCGCCGCGCGATCGTACGCACCGGTGACGGTGAACGACTGGCGGCCGAGCTCTTCGGCAAGCGCCTGACGATCGTTTGCGGCGACGAAGTACACGTGCGGATGCCGAGACCGGTTGCCGCAGCATCAGGCGATCCGCCGCGAATCGTTTCCGTCACACCGCGCAGAACGCTGCTCCAGCGTACCGACAGCCGCGGGCGAACCGAACCCCTCGCATCCAACCTGACGCTGCTGGCTGCCGTCATCGCACCGGAGCCTGCAGTCGATGCCTACGTCGTCGATCGCTATCTGGCAGCCGCGGCCTATTCGCAGATCGACGGGGCCGTTGTCGTCAACAAGTCCGATCTGTCCGCCTCGGCAGCGTTCGCCGCACTGGTCGAGGAATACCGCAGCGCCGGTTATCCGGTCGTCTCGATCTCTGCTCTCAACCGCGATACCGTCGACGACCTGCGCGCACTGCTCCGGGGTCAGTCGACCCTGCTGGCGGGACAATCCGGCGTCGGCAAATCCACGCTGACGAATGCCCTGATTCCCGATTCCGAGCAGCTGACGCGCTCGCTGTCCGACGCCACGGGCGAAGGCCGGCATACGACGGTATCGACCGCCCTCTTCCGCATTCCCACCGGCGGAGAATTGATCGATTCCCCGGGTGTGCGGGACTTTGCCCCCGCACTGGTCGGCGATGCGACCGTGCAGAGCGGCTGGCCGGAGATCGTGAGAACCGCGCCGGGCTGCCGCTTCAACAATTGCCTGCATCTGCGCGAACCCGGGTGTGCGGTCATCGCAGCAGTGGAAGATGGCACCCTCTCCGCACGCCGCTACGAAAGCTACAAGCGGCTGCTCAACATCATGCGCGAGCTGGCGCCGGATTACGAACGTCGTCGCTGACGTAGTCTAAGATTTCACACAGAGATCACAGAGAACACAGAGTTCGGAAAAAATCCGATCGACTTCTTGTTCTGGCTTTGTGATCTCTGTGATCTCTGTGTGAAATCCGATCTTGCTTTTGGGTCAGAGCGTGTGCCGACCGGCGAGCGCGTGCGCCAGGGTTCCACCATCGACATATTCGAGTTCGCCGCCGACCGGGACGCCATGTGCGATGCGGCTGGACTTGAGCTGGTGACGTGAGGCGATCTCGGCGATCACATGCGCGGTTGCATCGCCTTCGACAGTGGCATTGGTCGCCAGAATGACTTCCTTGATCTCGCCAGCCTGGAACAACGCAGACAGTTCCGCGAATCCCAGCTCGTCCGGCCCGATGCCGTCGAGCGGCGACAAATGGCCCATCAGCACGAAGTAGCAGCCGCGATAGCTGCCTGACTGCTCGATCGCAGCGACGTCGGCAGGTGATTCGACGACGCACAGCAGCGAGCGATCGCGGCCGGGTGCCGCACAGACGGGGCACAGTTCAGCCTCGGCAAACATGCGACAGCGCCGGCATCGGCCGATCGCACCGACCGCCTTCTGCAGGGCGTCTGCGATTGCGCCGGCGCCATTGCGGTCCTTTTCCAGCAAGTGAAACGCCATGCGCTGCGCCGACTTCGGACCCACCCCAGGCAGACAGCGCAACGTTTCGATGAGACGGACGAGAGTGGGCGGGTAGATCATGGAAGGAAGCGGATAGCGGATAGCGGATAGCGGATAGCAGTAGAACAGCGATCCGACCGCGGCATTTCACTGGTCCAATTGCGCGGCGATTGAACGACAAGGGACGGTGCGCGAATGCGCGCTCTGACCATCCGCCATCCGCTATCCGCCATCCGCTGCAATCTCAGAACGGCAGCTTGAATCCGGCCGGCAGGTTCATCCCACCCATCAGGCTGGACATCTTCTCCTGCGATGTGCGTTCGATTTTCTGCACGGCATCGTTCACCGCTGCCGCAATCAGATCCTCCAGCATTTCCTTGTCGTCGCCGCTGATCAGCGACGGATCGAGGCTGACGCGCAGCACCTGATGCTTGCCCGTCATGGTGACTTTCGCCATGCCGCCACCCGCTTCCCCGGTGATCTGCATGTTGGCGATCTCCTGCTGCGCACGCTGCAGGTTGGCCTGCATCATCTGCGCCTGCTTCATCATGTTGCCGATGTTGCCTTTCATGGGATCTCCATAAACAGTAACGAAAGTAACGGGAGTCACTACGGTGACGAAGGTCAGAAAAAGCGCATTGTGCGGACCCTCGTGACCCAGTGACTTTCGTAACCTTCGTCACCTCACTATTCAATCGGACGAACCGAATCCGGCTGCACGGTTGCACCGAACACGTCACGCATCGCACGAATGTTCGGGTCCGTCTCGATGGAACGCCTGGCCCCCTGCAAGCGATCGTCTGCTGCGGCTTTCTGCTGCCGCGCCGGCGTATCGGCAACCGCTTCATCCTGCAACGAGATCTCGAGCCTGACGGTCTCGCCCAGATGCTCGGACAGCGCCTGTGCGAGTTTCTCTTCGAGTGTAGGCCGATGAAACGCATCGCCCTCCCGATCCAGTGTCAGGCGCATCCTGCCGGGTTCGCGACCCGCGAGCGCACAGTGAGCAGCGAGCTGGCTGACCGGTCCCTGCAGATTCAGAGCCGCGACGATGGTGTTCCACTCTGTACTCACCGGGCCCGGCTTCGTCGCAGGCGCGCTGCGTACAGGCGTGGCAACGGAACGCGACTGCGCTGGCACCGAGACTCCACGCGACGGCGTCGCCGCAGCGCCTTCGTCGGCGATTCCAAACGCCAGCATGCGCAGCAGCACCATTTCGAAGCCGGCACGCGCATCCGGCGCCAGCTCCAGGTCACGCCGACCGACAATCGCGATCTGGTAGAAGAGCTGGGTATCTTCCGGCGTCATGGCCGCCGCGAGTCGCTTGTAGGCATCGATGTCTTCGGCTTCGTCCAGCTGCAGATCCGCAACGGCCTGCAACAGCGCGATCTTCTGCAGCACTGCGGCCAGCTCCGCGAGCACCTGTCGATATTCCGGCGCGCGTTCGTCGAGATGCTCGACATAATCGAGCACCTTTCTGGCATCGCGCGACACGACCGCCTCGATGATGCCGAACACCTGCGAGCGATCGAGCGACCCCAGCATGGTGCGCGTGTCTTCCGCCGTCAGCTTCGCGCCGCCGAAGGCAATGACCTGGTCCAGCAGGCTGAGCGCATCGCGCATGCTGCCTTCCGCCGCGCGCGCCACCAGCCGCAGCGCATCCGGTTCGAAATCGAGCTTCTCCGCCTGCGCGATCTCGGTCAGGCGCTTGAAGATCATGCCGGGCGGGAAGCGTTTCAGGTTGAACTGCAGGCAGCGCGACAGCACCGTCACCGGCAGCTTCTGCGGATCGGTGGTTGCCAGCAGGAACTTGACGTGCGGCGGCGGCTCTTCGAGCGTCTTGAGCAGCGCGTTGAACGAATGCGCCGAGAGCATGTGCACTTCGTCGATGAGATAGACCTTGTAGCGACCGCGGGTCGGCGCGTACTGCACGTTGTCGAGCAACTCGCGAGTGTCGTCGACCTTGGTGCGTGACGCGGCGTCGACTTCGATCAGATCGACGAAACGCCCTTCATCGATTTCCTTACACGCCGCACACTGGCCGCAGGGTGTCGCCGTCATCCCGGTTTCGCAGTTCAGCGATTTGGCCAGGATGCGCGCAATCGTCGTCTTGCCTACGCCGCGTGTGCCCGTGAACAGGAACGCATGGTGTACCCGGCCCGTCGTCAGTGCATTCGTCAATGCGCGCATGACGTGCTCCTGGCCTGCCAGTTCGCTGAAATTGCGCGGCCGCCATTTGCGGGCGAGAGCGAGATAGGACATTGATGAGTAGTGGGTTGCTAACTTGAATATTCAGGGTTCCGTCGGACCGTGGAACTTTACACGAGCCGCGGGCCGGACTGGTCGCTGGCCGAC
>CAZBKC010000177.1:0-6845 GCA_964492345.1 uncultured Steroidobacter sp.
AGTGCCGCGAGCACGAACGCGGCGCCCGGGAAATGCACCGGCGCATTCACGGATGTGAAGTAGCCGAGCGTCTGCGTCATCAGCAACGGCCCGGCAATATTGGCGATGCTCGTCGCCGATGCGATGCCGCCCTGCAACTCGCCCTGCGCATCGGGAGGAATCTGGCGCGACATCAGCGCGTTCAGCGAAGGATAGGTGATCGCCTGCAGTGCGCCGGCGGCGATGACCACGAACACCATCCATGCCGCGGGTACCAGCGCATAGCCGAGGGCGGACACGGAAGCGATCGACAATCCGAGCAGCGCGGCACGTTCGCCGCCCAGCGCCTTCGTCAGGCGACCGGTCAGTGCCGCCTGCACGGTCGCCATCGTCAGGCCCGTAGCCACCAGCGACAGGCCGATCATGCCCGGCGGCCAGTCGAACTTCGCCGTCATGAAGAAGGCCCACGTGCTCGGGTAGACGTTGTTGCCCAGGAAGAATGCGCACATCGCCAGCATGTATACGAGCACGGCCGGATGATGTTTCAGCAGCGCCGCCACACCGAGCGGACTGGCGCGCCGCCAGGAGAAGGCACGACGCCGTTCCGGCGGCAGCGATTCCGGCAGCACGAACAGGCCGAACAGGAAATTGGCACCGGCGAGTGCCGCCGCCGCGAAGAACGGCGCACGAGGCCCGAGTTCGCCGAGGAGTCCGCCGATCCCCGGCCCCAGGATGAAGCCGAGTCCGAAGGCGGAACTGACGATGCCGAAGGCGTGCGCCCGCTGTTCGGGCGGCGTGACATCGGCAACGAAGGCGCTCGCAGGCACGTACACCGCACCGGCGATACCGGCGATCATGCGTCCCACGAACAGCCAGAAGATCGAGGGTGCGAAGCCCATCAGGGCATAGTCGATGCCGTAGGCAAGCAGCGAAATCAGGATCACCGGCCGGCGCCCGAACCGGTCGCTCAGATTGCCGACGATCGGACCGCAGAAGAACTGCAATACCGCATAGGTGACCAGCAGCCAGCCGCCGATGCGCGTCGCCGCAGCGATGTCCGGCGCGCCCATGCTCAGCAGCAGTTGCGGCAACACGGGCATGACGATGCCGAACCCGATGGCATCGAGCAGCCGCGTCACGAAAATGAATGCCAGCGGCTTGCGGCTCGAAAGATCCGTCATGCGTCCGACCTTATGGATGGCAGAAGAGGCGGGATTCGGGATTCGAGATTCGGCAGAACTGGAGCGCCGCGTCTGACGAGTCCCGAGTCCCGGGTCCCGATCTTCACTCCCTCGCACTCCTGCCGAGAAAGCGCTCCGCGCGCTCTTCGGCGTTGCGCCGTACATTCATGTAGAACAGGCTGAAATCGTAGATGTGATAGTTGTCGCGCCCCATCGGGCGTGAACCGAAGTTCTCCGAGCGGATCCCGCTCACCCATAGCAGCCCGTTGCGACATTGCGCATCGGCGACGCCGGCTTCGATCCTGGGCTGGAACCCAGGCCCCTCCTGCAGCGATTCCACATTCGTGCCGAATCGCCGGTTGAACGTCACTCCGCCGAGATTCAGCGCGAAATCGGCGCGCTGACCGTCCGCGGCCCACGACAACGGATTCACGCAGAGATCGCGACTCGTGTCCTGAAACGGCCGCACGGCAGGCCCGACGCTGTTCCAGGTGGCGATGCAGGTCGTCTGCGTCGCGGTCGAGCAGACGGGCACGTCTGGCACGGCCTGTCGATAATCCTCCGCGTCGATGGCAAAGCCGACCGGGTAGGCCGCGACCAGTCGCTGCACGAGTTCCGTGCCCGTGATGCGCCGTTCGAGAAGTCGCCGCAGATGGGTGGCGCCCTGGCTGTGACCCGCCACGATGAAGGGTCGATGCTGGTTGTAGTGCGCGATGAAATAGTCGAACGCACGCTCCACATCTTCATACGCAAGTGCCAGCGCTGCTGCGCCGTCCGTACCACGATCCACGAACGAATAGACGGTCGCCTGCCGATAGCGCGGCGAATAGACACGGCAGCAACCGTTGAAGGCCGAGGCCTGGTTGCGCATCACGAACAGATCGGTGAACCGGTCCGCCGTGACATCGCCCATGGGCTGGTTCCAGTGTGCCGGACTGTAGTACGTCGTCGGATGCACGAAAAAGACATCGACGGCCGCCGTCGCCTGCCGGTCCACGACACCCGCCTCTGGAACCGCATCCGCATCGTCTTCACGGTCCGGCAGCGCTGCCCAGTTGACCGGCAATGAATAGTCGGGCGCGGCGGGCGGCGATTCCTGATCGAAGGCATGCGCCGGTTGCAATGTGCGGAATTCCCGCATCAGGGCAAAGACATCCCGATAGTGGTACGCAGCGATGGCGGCCAGCACCGCCAGGACGGCAAGTCCCCACAGGAGTTTTTTCATTGTTGGTCTCGCCGCAGCGCCACGCCGCCAGGAACGCACCTTGAACGATACGGTACCCGGCGGATTGTATAAATCGGAAGTTGCCCGGCACTGGCATGGCCACATCCCAGCCTGCATCATGCACGCGCTTCGGCACACCAACCCGGAGGATCCGGATGTCTGCGCATCGTCTCGCTGTCTTCGCTGCCTCGTTCCTGTTTCTGTCGGCCTGCAGCACTTCGGCCCCTCGCGTGGAGTCGCCGCGGTCCGTTGCGGCACCGGTCGAGACTCCCGTCGCAGCACGGGGAATTTCGCAGGAACGGTTGGGTCGCCTCGACGGCCTGCTGCAGCAGTATGTCGATGAGAACAGGATTGCCGGCGCCGTCGTCCGCATCCTGCGCGACGGTCAGCCGGTCTACGACCGTGCCGCCGGCTGGCGCGATCGGGAATCGCGCCAGCCGATGACGAACGACACGCTGTTTCGCATTGCCTCCCAGTCGAAAGCCATCACCAGCACGGCCGCTCTCATGCTTCTGGAAGAAGGCCGGCTCAGCCTCAACGATCCGGTCGGTCGCTACATTCCCGAGTTCAGCAAGACCACGGTCGCGGTGCGCGATGACAAGGGCGTCGTCACCGTCGTACCGGCCAGTCGGCAGATCACGATCCGTGACCTGATGACCCATACGGCCGGTATTTCGTACGGCCGGGAGCCCACCATCGCCGTGCAATACGAGGCAAAGGGTCTGGGGCCGGCCGCGGGCAACGGCTGGTACACGGCGGACAAGGACGAACCGATCTGCGACACCATGGCCCGACTGGGCACCCTGCCCTTCGTCGCGCAACCCGGCGAGGCATGGGTCTATGGTTACAACACGGATGTCCTCGGCTGCGTCGTCGAACGCGCCTCCGGCATCCCGCTCGATCAGTTCATCCGCACGCGGATCACCGGGCCGCTGGGCATGCAGGACACGTTCTTCTTCGTGCCGCGCGATCAGGCCGACCGGCTCGCAACCCTCTACGGTTCGGGCGCCGACGGACTCATCGTTCGCGCGCCGGAAGGCGCGAAGGGCCAGGGCCACTATGTCGAGGGTCCGCGACGCAGCTTCGCAGGTGGCGCCGGGCTCGTTTCCACTGCCGGCGACTACGCCCGCTTTCTGGAAATGATCCGCAATGACGGCGCGGTCGATGGCACACGCATCCTTTCACCCCGCAGTGTCGCGCTGATGCGGACCAATCAGATCGGCACGCTGTATCGCTCGCCCGGCCAGGGATTCGGCCTCGCCTTCGATACGGTCGAAACCTTCGGCGCCGCCGGCCTCGCTGCACCCGGCAACTTCGGCTGGGGCGGCGCGTATGGCTCCACGTATCGGGTCGATCCTCAGGCACGTCTGACGATCGTGCTCATGATCCAGCTCATGCCGAACCAGACCGACTTCCGCGAGAAATTCCTGAACCTCGTGTACCAGTCGATCCTGGAGCCGGTCCGGCTCTAGAGAAAAGAAGTTCACACAGAGATTGTGATCTCTGTGTGAACTGCTCTTCTCCTACTCAGAGCTGGCAGTCACGCGCAGGTTGCGTGTCAGGCGGATCGCGTCTTCGATGCCGCTGTAGTAACCGGGGACGCGGGCCGTCTCCTGGTAGCCCAGGCGCGCATAGAAGCTGCGCGCGTCGCGGTTGCCGGCGCGCACTTCGAGATTCATGCGGAAGATACCGGCGACGATCGCGCTGTCCTCGACCCAGGCCAGCAACTGCCGTCCGATGCCGCCGCGCCTGCGGTCGGTCGCGACACCGATCAGCGTGAGATGCACGGCCTCAGTACCGAACTGGGCCATGGCAAAACCGACGAGCGTACGGCCATCGCGGGCAACGACGACCAGGTTCTCGCGTTCTTTCATATGAGCGGCAACGCGTCGCGGGGTCCAGCGCCAGGGCAGGCCCGGCTCGATGAGCAGCCGCGACATGGTCGCGATGGCAGGCGCATCGCCGATCTTCGCGGGGCCGAGGACTACGCTGTCGGGCATGCCGGCGAGAATAGTCCCTTTGCTATGATCCCCCAAGGGCCGAAATACACAGACGCAAGGCCGCAGACCTGGAATGCGCTTTCATCATCTCGATCTCAATCTGCTGGTGGCGCTCGATGCCCTGCTGACGGAACAGAGCATCACGCGCGCCGCCGAACGATTGCATCTGAGCCAGTCCGCGATGAGCGGCGCGCTGGCACGGCTGCGCGAGCACTTTCACGACGAACTGCTGGCGCAGGTCGGACGCAAGATGGTGCCGACCGCGCTGGGAGAATCGCTGCGCACGTCGGTCCGCGACATCCTGCTGCAGATCCAGTCGACCATCGAGCCGCGATCGTCCTTCGATCCGCAGACATCGGAGCGTCGTTTCTCGCTCATGATTTCCGACTACATGGTCTCGACGGTCATGACCGAGGTCCTGCGCCGCGCGAGCGAACTGGCGCCGGCCATCACGTTCGAATTCCTGGCACAGGACGACGCGTCGGCGGAATCGCTGGAGCGCGGCGACATCGACTTCATCATGCTGCCGCGGGACAACATGCTGGCCGATCACCCGTCGCTGGACCTGCCGAGCGAGCGCTATGTATGCGTCGTCGCCGCCGATCGCAGCGACATCGGTCAGGCAATTTCATTCGAAGACTATCTGGGCATGGGCCATGTCATCGTGCGTTCCGGCAAGACGCGCATCCCGGCGTTCGACGAATGGTTCCTGTCGCGCTTCGGCTTCGCGCGGCGCGTCGAAGTGATCGCGACGAGTTTCAATGCCGTCCCGCAGTTCATCGTCGGCACGCGGCGCATCGCGATGATGCACGAGCGCCTCGCCAGACGGCACGCG
The DNA here is from genome assembly GCA_964492345.1 of uncultured Steroidobacter sp. Lineage (GTDB taxonomy): Bacteria > Pseudomonadota > Gammaproteobacteria > Steroidobacterales > Steroidobacteraceae > Steroidobacter. The sequence continues at coordinate 5,221 of CAZBKC010000177.1, forward strand.
GCAACGATGCCGTTGCGCCTGCTGCCGCCGCCCGTCGACATTCCGCCCCTGACCGACGTGCTGCAATGGCACCGCGTCCAGGACAAGGAACCGGCGATCGTCTGGCTGCGGGAGCTGATCCGCGAAGTCGCTGCCGGACTGGCAGAAGATTTGGAGAAAGAGGCACACAAAGGAGCACAAAAGAGCACATAGAAGATCCGGATGAGAATTTCTTTTTCCGAGTCGTCCTTGTGCTCCTTTGTGCTCCTTTGTGTACTTGCCTCTATGCTTCTGTGTTCCTGCTTCCATCGACGGAGCGATGAATGTTTCCTTGGCTGAGAATGATCAAGGTGGGCACCCGGCTGATCGGCGCCCCGCGAATGCCGCTGCTGGACACGAGTCGTGTACATCTGCGCGCCTGGCCGAACGACCTCGACATCAACCTGCACGTCAACAATGGCCGCTACCTGTCGCTGGCCGACCTGGGCCGCTTCGACTGGTTCATGCGCACGGGCCTGTTCCAGCTCGCACGCCGGCACAATGCCCTGCCGGTGGTCGGCGATGCGATCGCAAAATTCCGCCGTGAACTGAACGCCTGGCAGGCGTTCGAGATTCACACGCGCATGCTCGGCTGGGACGATCGCTGGGGGTTCCTCGAACATCGCTTCATCCGCCACGGCCGCTCCATCGGCGTCGTCGGCATACGCGGCCTGTTCCGCGGTCCGAACGGAGCCGTCATCCCTGGTGAACTGATGGCAGGCCTGGGCGTCTCGATGATTTCCCCGCCCCTGCCACGATGGGTGCTGGAATGGAACGCCGGCTGCGAGTCGCTGACTCAAACGCTGCGCACCGAAGAGGCAGAGCGGGGCATCCGGTGAAGACACCGAGAAACCGAAGGAGAAGAGAGCCGCGAAAGACCGCATAAAAGATGGGAAAATCTGACAGCGCCCCGTATTGGCGGTTGCCACCCCCTATTAGTTGCTTCTTTTATGCAGTCTTTTGCGGCGACTCTCCTTCCTCTCTCCGCACCGACCACAACCCCACGCTGGCCCGATCGACGAAGCCGAGCCTTGCGTACAGCGCGCGGGCGCGCGCATTTTCCCAGTTCACATGCAGGAATGGCGTGAGCCGGTGCGCCAGGATGTCGTTGCAGAGTTCGGCCACCAGTCCCGCTGCGAAGCCGCGGCTCGTGAAATCCGGATGCGTGCAGACCGCGCTGATCTCGACGTACCCGTCGAGGCACATGCGTTCGCCGGCCATCGCCGCGAGCGTCGCGCCGGCATAGATGCCGAGGTATCGACCCATCGCGTTGGTGCGGCTGCGGAAGTAGCCGGGGAATACGCGCGCAGTCAGGTCAAGCATGTCATCGCGGTCGGCGTCGGTCAGTGCCCGGAACTGCGGACCCGGCTTCGGCTCCAGCCGTTCGCGACAGATCATCTGCGCAATCGAGCCCTGCAGTTGTATCTGCCAGCCCGAGCCCAGCGGCGGCGCGACGCCGACCAGGTACACGGACTCGCCCGGGTTGACGATTTCCTTCAGGTGCCGGCCAGCGTCTTCCCCGGCATTCGCCACCGCCGCGAACGGCGCCACATCCGCGGGATAGCGCGCCGCCCCGCCATTGACGATGGCGAGTGCGGCATGCCGGG
>CAZBKC010000178.1:0-6768 GCA_964492345.1 uncultured Steroidobacter sp.
GAAATTGTTGCTGCCGAGATTGCGCCCGCCGCGCACGAACACGATCGAGACGCAATGTTCGCCCGCATTCGACACCAGCGCGACCGCGTCGATGTCGTGCTCGGTATTGCGGGTCACGGCCTGGGTCGAATGAATCGCCTTGATGCCATGGATCTGGTCGCGCAATCGCGCCGCACGTTCGAACTCCAGCTGCTGCGACGCCTGCTCCATGCGTTGCGCCAGATCTTCCAGCAGTTCTGCACCCCGCCCTTCCAGCACCTTCATCGCGTCGCTGACGTCCTGTGCATAGTCTTCCTTCGGGATCAGTTCGACGCACGGGCCCGAACAGCGCTTGATCTGATACTGCAGGCACGGACGCGAGCGGTTGGAAAAGAACGAGTCGCTGCACGGTCGCAGCAGGAACAGTTTCTGCAGCAGCAGCAGCGTTTCACGCGTCGCACGCGCATTCGGATACGGACCGAAGAACCTGCCCGGCATCCTGCTGCGGCTGCCGCGATAGAAACTGATGCGCGGATAGTCGTGATCGGTCGATATATATAGATAAGGAAAGCTCTTGTCGTCGCGCAGCGCCACGTTGTAGCGCGGCTTGTGCTGCTTGATGAGGTTGTATTCGAGCAGCAGCGCCTCGGTTTCGGAACCCGTCACCGTGACTTCGACATTCGCGATCTGGCTGACCATCGTCATGGTCTTGGCCGTCTGCGCCTTGCCGACGAAGTAGGTTGTCAGACGATTCCTGAGATTGCGCGCCTTGCCGACGTACAGCACCTCGCCATCGGCCGCGAGCATCCGGTACACGCCCGGCCGCTGGCTGACATTGGCGAGGAACAGCTTGGCATCGAAGTCGGGCATGCGGGGTATTGTAGGTCAGGCTTTAGCCTGCCTCCGAAGAGGCCGGCTGAAGCCCAATGGCACTGCATTAGGCCGATTGCTGCTTTCTTCCTCTTCCTCTTCACCGCACAACGACGCCACCGCCGTAGTGAGTGTCGTGGCCGAGGGGCTTTGCTGGACCGTCGCGCGCAGGGATGCGAGCGCCGGAGCCTACACGGATGTATTCACGGCGTTCCAGCAAAAGCCCCTCGGCCACGGCGCTCACGGCATCGTGCGCGCCTCCGAAGAACCCCCTCCCTGCCCTCTGCTGCACAGGACGTGCGAATGCCGCGGGCGCAGGGATGCGCAGGAGCGGCCCCCGCTTCGCGGAGGAGGGGAAGAACAGAAGACATGCACTTACGTAATGCAGTGTCATTGGGCTGAAGCCGGCCCCCACAGGAAGAAAAAGTCCCAGACCTGTCAGCGTTTGCGGGCGATGAGTTCAGCGGCACGCGCGAACACGGCGTCGAACATTTCCTCCGTCAGCCGGCGGGTCTGGGTGTTGTAGCGGCTGCAGTGATAGGAGTCGATCAGCGTCATGCCGCGCGGCAAGGCGTGCTCCGCCGCGTGCGCAAACTTGAACGCCGACGGTTTCAGCCCGAGCGCCTGCAGCGCCGCGTTGTGCCCGATGGAGCCCATCGCCAGCAGCACCGAGCCCTCGGGCACCCGAGCCAGTTCCGCCGTGATGTAGCGCAGGCAATTGCGGATCTCGCCCGGCAGCGGCTTGTTTTCCGGCGGCACGCATTTCACCGAGTTGGTGATGCGGCAATTGATGAGCTTCAGTCCATCGTCCGCCGCGATCGACTCCGGCCGGCTGGCAAACCCGAACTTGTGCAGCGTGCGATACAGCAGCAGCCCCGCATGATCGCCCGTGAATGGACGACCGGTGGCATTCGCGCCGTGAAATCCTGGTGCCAGTCCAACGATGATGAACTGCGCCTTGGGATCGCCGAACGGCGGTACCGGCAGACAGTAGTAGTCCGGATACTCCTCGCGCCCCTGCGCCAGAAACTGCGCAAGCCGCGGGCAGAGCGTGCAGTTCCGATCGAAGATCTCGCCGTCCGACGGCCAAAGCTCTTCGCTCGTCGCCCTCGGTTTACGGACGGGGATTTGCGCGAGCGTACGGCGTGGCGTCGCGCGCTTTTTCGAACTGGCGATGGACATGCTGCCAGTGTACCCGGCGCGGATGACGACATCCGAGTGTATGATCGCCGGCGCGTCGATGCCATAAACCACAATGACGCCGCCTCTCATCAGCTTTCATGAAAATCGGGGACACCTGTGGCAGGTAATGAAAAAACGGTGAATGCATCCGCGGGCAAGGAAAAAATGGCATGGGTCGAAAGGCTCGCGGCCGTCATGGAGCGTGTGGTTCCAGATGCGATCACGACGTCGATCCTGCTCTTGATCATTCTTGTCGCGATGTCATTGGGCATCGGCACGTCCATTGCCGATACGATGAACGCCTACTACGACGGCTTGTGGAATCTGCTCGCCTTCACGATGCAGATGACGCTGATTCTCGTCCTGAGCCTGATTCTTGGCGCCACGCCGTTCTTCAAACGCCTCATCATCAGGCTCTCGCAGTTGCCGCGGACGGTGCCGCAGGTCGTGGCCGGCGCAGTGCTGACCTCGGCCGTGATCGCGTACATGAACTGGGGCCTGTCGATCGCGCTGGGACCGCTGGTGGCGATCCACTTCTGCCGGAATGCCGAGGCGAAAGGACTGAAGGTCGACTTTCTGTTCCTGATGGGAGCCCTGGCGGGCGCGGGTGCGATCTGGCAGTTCGGCCTGTCGGGCAGCGCGCCGCTGCTCATGGCGACGCCAGGACATTTCCTGGAAGAGACGACCGGCATCATGCCGCTCAGCACCACGATCTGGGCGCCGGCCACCCTCGTGCTCGTGATTTCATTCCTGATTGCCGTGACGATCGCGGGCATCGTGTTGATGCCGAAGAATGTAAGGCCGATTTCCGAATTCCATGCCGCTCATGCGAGCGTCGTCGAAGAGGTCGAGGAAGAGGTCCCGCCGCAACAGCGCACGTTCGCGATGTGGATGGAGAACAGCTCGCTCATGATCGTGCCGCTGGTGCTGATGCTGTTCGCATGGCTGTACACGCATTTCTTCGTGAAGGAGCTGTCGCTCGACATCAACTCGATGAACACGATCGTGCTGACGGCCGGCCTCATCCTGCATCGGAACATCGCGCGCTTTACTCGCGCGTTGCGCGAGGCCGTGGGGCTCGCCTGGCCGATCGTCCTGCTCTATCACCTCTATGCCGGTGTGGCGGGCCTGATCCAGTTCACGCCGGTGGGCGAGTACATCGTATCGATGTTCGATCCGATCATGACGCCGTACACGTTCCCGGTGCTGATCGTCGTGATCAGCGCGGTCGTGTCGTTCTTCATTCCGACGAGCGGCGGGCAGTGGCTCATTCAGGGTTATGTGACGGTGCAGGCGGCGGAGTCGGTGGGCCATACCGCGCAGCGCGGCCTGCTCGCGCTCAGCGTCGGTGATCACATGGGCAATCTGCTGACGCCGTTCTGGGCCGTCGTCGGCGCGAGCATCGCGCGCGTCGACTTCCGCCTCATGTTCGGCTATCGCCTGATCTTCGCGGCCATCTGGTTCGTCATGGGGACGCTCGCCTTCACGTTCCTGCCATGCTGATCCCGCGGCGCCCCACCTACATCACCACCATCGCATTCGTCACTCGCTCGGCAGCGCGTACGCAATGATGTGCCCGCCCGCCGAATCCGTGGGGCCCGTCGGCTGACCTGCGGCGCGCCGCCCGAACGTGCGCTGCTCGTTCGGGACGGTGATGACGACGATCTGACGCTTCGTCTTCGGCGACACATAAGTCATCGGCGTCGCCTGGGCGCTCGCCGGCAGATAGTCGCGCCACAGCTCCTCGCCGGTCGCGACATCGAACGCACGGAAATAGCGATCCATCGTTCCGCCGATGAAAATCAGACCGCCCTTCGTGACGACGGCGCCGGCCTGCAGCGGCACACCCATCGGCAGCGGGATGCGAAAGCGCGTGCCCCAGGGACCGATCTCGTTCGTCGTGCCGATCGGACGATCCCACAGCAACTCGCGCGTCTGCAGATCGATGACCGCGAGCCGGCCATACGGGGGCTGATTGCACGGCACACCGAGCGGTGACATGAACGGTGTCGTCGTCATGCCGTAGGGCGTTCCCGTCTGCGGACTCACGCGCATGCCCTCCTTGATCTCGGCGCGCGGATGCAGCTGCAGACGATTGCCCATGATCAGCGGATGCGCGACGAGGAGTTGCCGGTCTTCGTCGATAGCGACGCTGCCCCAATTGAAACCGCCGGCATTCCCCGGGAACTGCAGCGTGCCCTGGGTCGAGGGCGGGGTGAAATGGCCTTCGTAACGCAGCTTCCTGAACTCGATGCGACACCACATCTGGTCGAAGGGCGTGATGCCCCACATCGTCGCCTCCGACCAGTCGTCGCGGAAGTGCGGCATCCCGACCGAGAATGGCTGTGTCGGCGCCGTGAAATCCTCCGGCACTGCGCCTTGCGGCACCGGCCGCTCCTCCACGTCGGCGATCGGTTTACCGTCGCGGCGATCGAGCAGGAAGATCTCACCGCGCTTCGTCGCCTGTGCAACCGCTGGAATCACGGTGCCGTCGTTTTGCGGAATGTCCACGAGCGCCGGCTGCGAAGGCACGTCATAGTCCCAGATGTCGTGATGGACGGTCTGGAACGACCAGCGCACGGCGCCGTTCGTGATGTCCAGCGCAACGATGGAACTCGCGTACTTCTCCATCTCGGGCGTGCGATGACCGCCGAAGTAGTCGGGCGTCGCGTTGCCGAGCGGCAGGTAGACGAGACCAAGCTGATCGTCGTAGCTCGACATGCTCCACATGTTCGGCGTGCCGCGCGTGTACCACTCGCCTTCCGGCGGTTCGGTGTTCACGCCGGGACGGCCCATGTCCCAGGCCCATGCGAATTTGCCGGTCGTCGCATCGAAGGCGCGAATGACGCCGGAAGGCTCGTTCACCTCGACGTTGTCGACGACCCAGCCGCCGACGATGGCGAGTCCGCGCGCAATCGTGAGTGGCGACGTCACGTAGTAGAAGCCGGGCTTCACCTCGCCCATGCCGGGCAGCAGGCTGATCTCGCCGTCGTCGCCGAAGCTCTGGCATCGCGCGCCGGTCTTCGCATCCAACGCGAACATGCGGGCGTCGGTCGTACCCATGATGATGCGTTCCGGACAATCGCCCGTGTGCTCAGGCGGTGTCTTGAAATAGCTCACACCGCGGCAGTTGAACGTGAAGCCGCGCTCGACGGCGGTGCTCTTCGAGTCGAACTCCCAGACGAGATCGCCGGACTCCGCATCGAGCGCCTGCACGAAGTTGAACGCGGTGCAGATGTACAGCAGATCGCCGACCTGAATCGGCGTCGCCTTGAACACGTTCGGCCGATTCGTGCGCTTGTGCCAGAGCTTCTCGAGCTTGCCGACGTTCTTCGGCGTGATCTGATCGAGACGCGCATAGCGCGTGGCATGCGTCGTGCGCCCATATTGAGGCCATTCACCGTCGGGAACCGACGCATCGGCGGGTACGGGTGTCGTCGCGACGGCTCGTTGCGGCATCGCGCGTACCGGCGTGCGGGCGGACCAGGCGAGCGCGGCGATGATGGCCACCGAGACGACGGCCACGGTGCCGACGAGCCTGGGGTTACCGAAGAGCGGCGGTGGCGGCACCGGCGAATACAGACTGCGTCGCAACCACGGTGTCAGGAACCAAAGACCGATGACGGACGGGAACAGCACGCGCGGCATCAATGCCCAGGCGTTCGCACCGACTTCCCAGAACGCCCACAGCAGCGTGACGACGAGAAAACCGCCGTACGCGCGCGAAGCAAATCGATTGCGCCTGAACAGAAGCTGCGCGCACCACGCGATCGCCGCCCCTGCGAGCGCGTAATAGAACGATCCGCCGACCGCGACGAGCTTGATGCCGCCGTACAAGTAGGCGATTGCGATCGCCACGAGGATCGCGGCAAAGACATAGGGCGGACGACGCCGGATTTCTGCTTGCATGATTCCCCACTCGTTGTTGCTGCGAGGGATCGCCGCAATGACTGCGCGACGCGCGGTCATTGCAATTTTCGATATGCGATATTTGATATTCGATTAAGGGCGTTCAGAGTCCCCTGAGCCCAGGCCTGTATAGCTCATCCGGGACGGCGGCGGCGCCTCGGCTTATGAATTCTTTTCTGTCGCACCTGCAACGCGACAGGCAACCCCATTCACGTGCGCATGAGCGGGTAGCCACTGAACGCCAGTGCCTACCTCGGCGACCCAGGCCGGCTAGAGCCCATGGCGCTGCATTAAGCCGATAGGTGCTGTGCGTAGCTGCTTTTCCGCCCCCTCCTTCGCGCAGCGGGAGGGTTGGGGTGGGGGCGAGCGAAGCGATCCGGCTCTTCTCAATGCTGTCCGCTGCCCCCTCCCTGCCCTCTGCTGCACAGGACGTGCGAATGCCGTGGGCGCATGGATGCGCAGGAGCGGCCCCCGCAAGCGGAGGAGGGGAAGAAACAGAAAGCCCTTGCGCTTAGTGCAGTGCCATTAGGCTGAAGCCGGCCCCACAGGAAGAAACGCAAACGGCCCGGCGATTGCTCGCCGGGCCGTCTTCTGCAGCCGATAACCTTTAGGTAAACGCTGATCAAGTCCTCATCTGTCATTCCCGCGCAGGCAGGAATCCATCTGAATCAGGAAGATGGATCCCCGCCTGCGCGGGGATGACGACTTAATCAGTGCCTACTCAGAACTGATTCATCGTATTGTGTTTGCCGCCGGCCTTGAGCGCAGCTTCGCCGGCGAAGTATTCCTTGTGATCGTCGCCGATGTCCGAGCCGGACATGTTCTGAT
>CAZBKC010000179.1:0-6702 GCA_964492345.1 uncultured Steroidobacter sp.
CGACGCCGCCGACACGCTCGCGCCTGTCAAGGATCGACTGACGACGACGCTGTTTCTGGCGGCACTGTTTCACGGCATCGTCATTCTGGGCGTGACTTTCGCAGGGTTGCAGGCGCCGCCCAGTCCGACACCGACGCTCGAAGTCCTGCTGCTCACGGGTGCCGATACGCGTGCGGCCGACAATCCGGATGCCCAGTACCTGGCCCAGCGCAATCAGCAGGGCACCGGCACCACCGATGATGCAGTGCGACCGGCGAATCCGGCATCATCGTCGCTGCCGCTGCAGCAGGAAGGCCTGGTCGATGGGTCGGGCAGCGAGTACCGCGAAGCCACCAGCGGACAGCGCGCCAACGAATACGTGACGAGCCGCGCCGACCGCAGCGAAGTGTCGTACCGCTCCGGTGAAGACACGCCGGCGCAGGCCGCCGAGACGCCGCTCGCGCTGGCACCCACCGCGCCCAGTCCGATCGCGACCAATGCAACGGACACGACACTGCGGTTGCGCGGACGTCAGGACGGCAAGTACGAAGTCATCCCCAACACGCGCCAGTCCATCATCGCGCCCTATCTCGATGCCTGGCGACGCAAGGTCGAGAAGCTGGGCACCATGAACTTCCCACAGATCGCCCGCAACGTGAAAGCCTCCGCCAACCCGGTCCTCGAGGTTGCGATCAAGGCGGATGGCAGCCTGGGCCAGATCATCGTGCGACGCTCCAGCGGCCGGAAGGAACTCGATCAGGCCGCACTGTCGATCCTCCGACTCGCCTCGCCCTTCGATCCTTTTCCCGCCGAGCTGCACAAGAAATACGACGAGCTGCGCTTTGCCTACGAATGGCAGTTCCTGAGCGGCGGCAGCGGCGGGAAAGTATCGGCGTCGGCGGAGTATGCGGAAAAGAAGGTGACGGAGTAACGGGTAACGGAGTGTCGAAGCCGGAAGACCCCTTAATCTGTCCCGTCACTTCGTCACCTCATCAACCCCTTGAGCCTGCCCCTGCCGCAACGGATACTTGCCCCACCATGTCCGGCGGCGACTATCTGACCAACCAGTTCCTCATCGCGATGCCCGCGATGACCGACAGCAATTTCGCCCAGACCGTCACGTACATCTGGGAACACAACGCCGATGGCGCGCTCGGCATCATCATCAACCGGCCGATGCAGATGAAACTGGCCGAGGTGTTCGAGCAGCTCAAGATGCCGACCTTGTCGGATTCGGTCGGGCAACAGTCGGTCCTGCAGGGGGGGCCGGTCCAGACCGATCGCGGCTTCGTCCTGCACAAGATCGGCGGAACCTGGGAACACACGCGGCAGGTGTCCTCGCAGATCCAGGTGACGACTTCTCCGGACATTCTGCGGGCGATGGCCAGCGGCACCGGCCCCGGCACCGCCATCGTTGCCCTCGGCTACGCCGGCTGGGGCGCGGGCCAGCTGGAAGCCGAACTCGCACAGAACGCCTGGCTCACGGTTCCCGCCGACGAACGAATCATTTTCGATACGCCGTTCGAGCAACGCTGGCATGCCGCGGCCCGGCTGCTCGGCGTCGATCTGTCCACTCTCAGCGCCACTGCCGGACACGCATGAGGAAATGGGGATATTCCTCATTTCACCGATCCACCTCCGGATCGCCTCACGTTGCCCGCTGAAATGAGGAATGTCCCCATTTCCTCGACGCCGCAACTGATCCTCGCTTTCGATTACGGCACGCGACGCATCGGCGTCGCCGCAGGCGACACGCTCACCCGCACTGCCCGGCCACTCAAGACCCTGGATTGTCACGGCGTCATCCCCTGGGCAGCCATTGGCAAACTCATCGACGAATACCGCCCCGCCCGGCTGGTCGTCGGCCTTCCCTATAATATGGACGGCACACCGACAGCCCTGACCGAATCGACCCGCTCCTTTGCACGCGACCTGACGACTCGCTACGGCCTGCCGGCAGCGCTGGTCGACGAGCGACTGAGTTCGCGCGAGGCCGAAGCGCAGCTGCGCAACGCCCGCGCCCACGGACTGAAACGCCGCCGCCTGACTCATGCCGATATCGACATGACCGCGGCCAAAGTCCTGCTGGAACGGTGGTTCGATACACCGGATGAGGGGTCGGCATAGCATCGAACGAAGAGTTTCACACAGAGATCATCACAGAGGGCACAGAGAAAGAAATCGCGGGATCGACTCTGTGTACTCTGTGATCTCTGTGTGAAATTCCGATCTTCCGGACATGAAATGAGCAACGAAGCCAGATCATCAACCGACCCCAGCGCGACCGTGCAACTCGACAGCACCGGACGCCTGCGGCATCTGATTACGCTCGAGGGACTGAGCCGCGAGGAATTGACGGCGCTGCTGGATCTCGCGCAGTTCTACGTACGCTGGCCCGGCGATCTGCCCGCGCGCGATCAGACGCTGGCCGGGCACACGGTGGCGAATCTGTTCTTTGAACCGAGCACACGCACGCGCGTGTCCTTCGAACTGGCAGCGCAGCGACTCGGTGCCGACGTCGTGAACCTGGACATGCAGACCTCGTCGCGCGTGAAGGGCGAGACGGTGCTCGACACGATCTACACCCTGCAGGCGATGCATGCCGACATCCTGGTCATGCGCGACGCCGAGCCCGGCCTGCCGGCGTACGTTGCCGGTTTCGTCGCGCCTAACGTCTGCATTCTCAATGCCGGCGAAGCGCATCTGTCGCACCCGACACAGGGCCTGCTCGACGCGCTGACGATCCGCCAGCACAAGCCGGACTTCAGCAAACTCAAGGTACTGATCGCAGGCGACATCACGCACTCGCGCGTCGCGCGCTCCGCCTGGCAGGCACTGACGACGCTCGGCGTGGACGAACTGCGCATCGCGGCCCCCGATGACCTGATGCCGAAAGCCGGCGAGTTCGCCGGCGCACGACGGTTCAGCAACATCGACGAGGCGATCGCCGGCGTCGACGTCGTCATGGCGCTGCGTATCCAGCGCGAACGCATGAGCAGCGCCCGGATCCCCGACGACGCCAGCTACCACCGCGCCTTCGGCATCACGACCGAACGCCTGCGCACGGCCAACCCCGGCGCCATCGTCATGCATCCCGGCCCGATGAATCGCGATGTCGAGATCGAAAGCAGCGTCGCCGACGGCCCGCAGTCCGTGATCCAGCAGCAGGTAACGAATGGTGTCGCCGTGCGCATGGCCGTACTCGCCACGATCGTTCGCAACGTGCAGGCGAGGCGGCAGCTGAAATAGGAAGAAGACGTTTCACACAGTGAGATTCTTTTCCCCCACGACATGAACAGCACGAACAAATCCCACCGCGGCACGATCTTTCTGGAAGATGCCGAAGTCGTCGCACAGACCGCCTTCGAGGCGAACCAGTTCGTCCTGAAACTGAAGGCACCCAAGTGCGCGGCGGCGGCGAAGCCCGGATCGTTCGTTCATCTGAGCTGCGATGAATTGCTGCCGATGCGGCGGCCGCTGTCGATCATGCGGGCGGATGCGCAGCGCGGCACCGTGGAAGTGCTGTACAAGATCGTCGGTCCAGGCTTGCGGCTGTTGTCGGCAAAGCGCGCGGGCGACCGCATCAGTACGCTGGGCCCCATCGGCAACAGCTTTGTGCCGCATCCGCAGCGTCCCCGCACATTGCTGGTCGGCGGCGGCGTAGGCATTCCGCCGATGGTGTTCTTCGCCGAGGTGCTGCGCGAGCGCAGCAATGCCGACTGGAAACCGCTGGTGCTGATGGGATCGGAAGTACCCTTTCCTTTCCGTGCACGCCCGTCGACGATCCTCGTGCCGGGAATGCCGGAAGGCGCCATCGCCTGCATGCCCTTGCTCGACGAATGGGGCGTTCCGAGCCGTCTCGCAAGTCTCGCGGGCTATCCTGGCTGCTTCGACGGCTACGTCACCGATCTCGCCGCGGCATGGCTCGGTTCCCTCGACCGTAATGCGCTCGCGGAAGTCGAAATGTTCGCGTGCGGCCCGACGGTGATGCTGAAAGCCGCTGCAGCGGTGGCGAAACGCTTCGACATTCCCTGCCAGGTCTCGCTGGAAGAATTCATGGCATGCGCGGTCGGGGGATGCGCTGGCTGCGCAGTAAGAGTCACGACACCGGACGGACCGGCGATGAAGCGGGTGTGCGTGGATGGGCCGGTGTTTGAGGCTCAGGCGGTATTTACCGCCTGAGCCGGCCAACTGGGCTACTGGCCGACTGGTCTGCTGGCCAGAATATGAAGGAACCTCGCGGCCGCTACCAGCTCTCCATTCCTGCTCTGGCCAGCAGACCAGAGACCAGTAGGCCAGTCGGCCCGTCAAACGCGAAGCGTTAACCGAAGTTGATCTTCGCTTCCAGGTTCGTCCGCGAATCGGCGTAGGTCAGCGCATCGTCCATCGTGATCCGGCCGGCCTTGTAGAGTTCGTACAGCGCCGTGTCGAAATGCTGCATCCCCTTCTCGCTGCTGGTCCGCAGCGCTTCCTTGGCGCCGATGACGTCGCCCTTCTTGATCAGTTCCTGAACGTGCGGGGTGTTGATCAGCAACTCCACCGCAGCGACGCGGCGCTTGTTCTTACCCGGGATCAGGCGCTGCGCGATGATGGCGCGCAGGTACTGCGACAGGTCGAGGAATATCTGGGTGTGCTGATCCAGAGGAAACATGTTGATGCAGCGATCGAGCGTTTCGGCTGCGTTGTTCGCGTGCAGCGTCGCCAGCACCAGGTGGCCCGTACCAGCCAGCATGATGGCCGACTCCATCGTTTCGCGATCGCGGATCTCGCCGATCAGCAGCATGTCCGGAGCGGCGCGCATGGCGCTCTTCAGCGCGCGCGCATAGGACTTGGTGTCCAGGCCGACTTCGCGCTGGTTGATGATCGATTTCTTGTTCGAATGCAGAAACTCGATCGGATCCTCGATCGTGATGATGTGATCCGACGAATTCTCGTTGCGGTAATTGATCATCGACGCCAGCGTCGTCGACTTGCCCGAGCCGGTCGCACCGACCATGAGCAGCAAGCCGCGCTTCATCATCACCAGATCCTTGAGGATCTCCGGCAGGCCCAGGTCGTCGAGCCGCGGCATGTCGGCAGTGATGTAGCGCAGCACCATCGCGGGATTGCCGCGCTGGTGAAAAACGTTGACGCGGAAGCGCCCAAGGCCCGGCTCGGAAATCGCGAAATCGATCTCCAGTTCCTCGTTGAACGCCTCGATCTGCTCCTGGGTCATGAGGCCATAGGCGGCCTGGCGCACGACTTCCGGGGTCAGCATCTGCTTGTTGACCGGGAAGATGTGGCCTTCGATCTTGATCTTGATCGGCGCGTACGACGTAAAGAACAGGTCGGACGCGCGCTTGTCGACCATCAGCTTGAACAGCGGCTTGGTATTGAGTACGACCGGACGCTCCTCGCTGCCCGTGTTCTCGGCACTGTCCATCGCTTCGCTGTCTACTGCCATAAGTCCTCGCGAAGCGGATAGCGGTTGGCGGTTGGCGGTTAGTCCAGAACTTGCGTCTTGACCAACCGCTAACCGCTAACCGCCAACCGCTTCATCTCCCAAAGGTATGATCGGTCTCGTCTTCCATGATGCGCAGGCTGTTGCCTGCCTCATCGGAAATCTTCAGTTCGCGCTTGCTTTCCAGCTTGATGCGCAGGCGCACTTCGTTCTTCGAGTCGGCGTTACGCAGCGCGTCCTCGTACGAAATCATCCCGCTCTCGTACAGCTCGAACAGCGACTGGTCGAAGGTCTTCATGCCGAGCCGGTTCGACTTGGCCATGACTTCCTTGATCGCCGCTACCTCGCCCTTGAAGATGAGGTCGGCGATCAGCGGCGAGTTGAGCATGATCTCCATCGCTGCGATACGGCCGGCCCCCGAGTCGCGGGGAATCAGGCGCTGCGAAATCAGTGCGCGCGTATTGAGCGACAGGTCCATGAGCAGCTGTTCGCGACGTTCTTCCGGGAAGAAGTTGATGATGCGGTCCAGCGCCTGGTTGGCACTGTTCGCATGCAGCGTCGCGAGCACCAGGTGGCCGGTTTCGGCGAACTGGATGCCGTATTCCATGGTGTCGCGGTCGCGGATTTCGCCGATCAGGATGACGTCGGGCGCCTGACGCAGGGTGTTCTTCAGCGCCATGTGCCAGGACTCGGTGTCCACGCCCACTTCGCGGTGCGTGATCACGCAGCCCTTGTGATCGTGAACGTACTCGACCGGATCCTCGATCGTGATGATGTGACCGCGGGTCTTTTCATTGCGGTAGTTGAGCATCGCAGCAAGCGACGTCGACTTGCCCGAACCGGTGCCGCCGACCAGGATGACCAGGCCGCGCTTGGTCATGACGACGTCCTTCAGAACCGGCGGCAGCTGCATTTCCTCCAGCGTCGGAATCTTCGCGTTGATGGTTCGCACCACGCAGCCGATCAGGCCCTGCTGCACGAAGGCGCTCACGCGGAAGCGACCGATACCGACGGGCGCGATCGCGAAGTTACATTCCTTGCTGGCGTCGAACTCGCGCGTCTGCTTGTCGTTCATGATGGAACGGACCAGCACGGCGCTCTGCTCCGGCGTCAGGATGCGCTCCGACTGCGGCCGGATTTCGCCGTCGACCTTGATGGCCGGCGGAAACCCGGAAGTGATGAACAGATCCGAGCCCTTGCGCTCCACGAGGCGCTTGAGCAGATCCTGCATCAGTTTTATGGCTTGTTCGCGTTCCATGAGCGCTCCGCGCGGCTACGGGCTG
>CAZBKC010000180.1:0-6666 GCA_964492345.1 uncultured Steroidobacter sp.
GTTTGTCGATCCAGTAGGCGCGTTCGCCTCTCGGCATCAGACACCGGAGCGCGTCCGCGCCCGTCATTTGTGCTCGCGCAAGGCGTGCAGTTGGAGCACGAATTCCACCGGGATCGCGTAGCTGATGCCCGAAGGATGGGTCAGGGCGGATTCACGTGTCCCCTTGAGTGTGACCATGTTGACCACGCCGACGATCTCTCCCGATTCGGCGTCGAACAACGGGCCTCCGCTGTTGCCGGGGTACGCGGTCGCGTCGAGTTGGAGCATCTCGAATGCGCCTTCCCTGAGGCGGCTGATCGACCGTCCGTCGAGTTGTTTCGCGGTCGGGCTCGGCAACGCGACGGATGTGACGGACGACACCATGCCGCGGTGCGTGACCGGCGCAAAGCCCAGCGCGCCACCCAAGGGAAAGCCCATGAACGCCACCGACTGGCCTTCGCGCGCCGGCGCTGCCTTGCCAAGGTCAAGCGCCGGCAGCGGGTTGCCATCGAAGCGCAACACGGTGAGGTCGTGCACCTCGTCGACCTCCAGTACTTCGGCTCGGCGGATCTGGCCTGCGCCTTTGCCGTGACTCGAGAGGACCACCAACTGCCCCTTCTTGCCGGGCTCGATGTCACGATCTACGACATGCGAACACGTGACAAGCAGGTTGCCGTCTCCGGCGACGAAGCCTGTGCCCCGGAAGGCGAAGCGGGGGCTCTGTGTTTCATTGAAAAAGCCGACCGCCAGCACCGACGGCTTGATGCGCTCGATCACATCCGGCAAGCGTTCGGCCGCGCCCGCGATCAGCACATGACCGATGCATACGGCGCCGAGTGCGAACCGGCGCAGATGTTTGCCGGGCCATGCTCTCATGGCACATCGCCATATGCGTCGCGCACCGGGTCACCGTCGCCGAGGCCGAGATGGCCCCTGCGCGGCACGATAGCGTCCGGCTCGCGTTGTCTGGGGCGGACGATGGCCTTGCGGGAAAGATGAAACAGCAGCATGAGGAGCGGCATTCGCTGCCAGTGCGACCGGACATAGAGGAGCCAACGTGCCAGCGGTGTCCACCGGTCGCTGCACGTCGGATGATCGGCGCGGAGCCCTCTCAGAAAGCAGAAGTCCATCACGGGCAGTACACCCGAATGCGGCGCTCCTCGCCGTGCCGCCATGGTCGCATGGTCAGGTACCGGCGTGCCCAGCGAAGCAGCCGCATATCGCAGCGCGTAGTACAGCGGACGCTGCAGCCCCAGTTCGAGAGCCCGGGCGGGGAGTTGCTCCCAGAAGGCGGGTGTTGCGCCGAAATGGCGAAGCAGGCTGTCCAGGTCGAACAGGTCGCGCAGACCATTGTCGAGATCGCCTTCCAGGAAAAGATGGGTTGCGCTGTGCAGCACCATGTCCACCGGGGCGAAGACAAACACGTCGGCACAACCGTGAACGGCGACGGCGGCCTCGCGCATGAGCGCCGAGTTCGCACGCATCCGGGACGTTTCCGGAACGATCGCGTGATGGACATCGATCACCGTACCGCGGCGCAAATGCTGCATGGGCGGAATCTCGTGCATCCGCTCGCGGTAATAACGCTGATCGTACGGGTCGAGATGACTACCGACCCAGCCGTTCATCAACAATGCCGACTCGACTGCGGGCAGGGCCTGTTTGGGGACCATGATGTCGACGTCCGAGAACATCCTGCCGAGTGCCGTGGGCAGCCCTGCCATGACGTAGGCGGCGCCCTTGAGCAGGATCAGCGGCGCGCCAGTCTTGGCAAGCGCTCGTCGTATGCATTCGACTTCCCAGCGTATCGCGGCTTGCTGTCGATCGGCCAGAACGCGCGCCGATAGCAAATGATTGCGCGCCGCGCATAGCGGGACCTCGTCGCCCTGCAGCGATTGCACCAACCGGCCCAGCAAGTTGGCTCGGCGCGCTTGGCGAATCAGCAGGTCCCAAGTTGACTCGCTGTATGTCGCCGCCAATTCGGGGCGCAGCAGCGTCTCTACGACGAGGTCTCGTTGCCGCATGGCGCGGTCGGGCCCGGCAGGTGGGAAAAAGCGCGCGCCGCCTCCTCGAGATCGCCATACGAGAATTCGTAGCAGTCACAACGATCCACCATTCCCGTCAGGGCCTCGAATCCGGCTCGTCCATGGATATCGTAGTTGAACGATTGCTCTGCGAGTGCCCAGGTCGCGCGGGCCTTGCCGAAGGCCTCGAATCGTGCCGGAGCTCCGGCTATGTAGCGTGGAAAGACGATCCATGCGGGCATGGCCGCCTCGCCCAGCCTTTGAACGCTCTCCACGGGCGGCGTCATCAGGGCAACCGTGCCCTTTGCCGTGTGTCGGACGGGCGTCGTCATCACTGCCGTGGGATCGAAGCTGTGTATCAGTGCGATCGATTCGTTCTTCAGGTTGAGCGGGCGCGACAGGGGCAGCACTTTGCGCATCTGCATGTCGTACAACGCCAGTTCGTCGGAAAGTAGTCGCCAACCGCGGCTCACCAACCCTGCACACAGCGTGCTCTTGCCGGAACCGGGCGGCGCGGGCAGGATGGCTGCATGGCCGCCCTTCTCGACCACTGCGGCGTGCATGATAAGAAACTGGTGCGAATGTGCCGCGATGCACCAGTTCAAGCCCCATTCAAGCATCGGGTACGCTTGCGCAAGTGGCAGAGGCTTGAATGCCGCTCGCCCGTCGAAGTAGAAATGCGCCTGGGGACGAAACCAGCGTCGCAGCCCCGGGGGCGACGCGACCCGAACGTGGAAATCGGCAAATCTGTCTTCGTCCACGATCGTGAACTCGCCATACATCATCGAAATGCCGCGCACGACAGAGTCGATCGATGTGCAGACCCGGGCGACAAACGGGGAGAGTTGGATCAGAAAGCTGCCGCGTGCAAGGCGCCGGGCAATTTCGTGCGACGGGAGCTCAGCGATTTTCAACGGACGAGCACATGATCAGTCCCAACCTGGAGAATTCTAACAAGGCCGCTTCGACACGCGCGCCCAGATCTTCCCGATCGCAGGCATCCGAATCGCGAACAAACTCCTGAACCAATTCGAAGTCAGTGTGCGGGCCGCGTTGCAACAGGCGGTAGACGAGCGAAGCGTCGTGCCCAAGCAGATGAGTATCGCCGGACAACGTGTTCAGGAGGACGATTTCACCATCCCATTCACGGTCCAGCAGATGCCCGGGATCGGCCAGATGCCAGGAAACAGGCGCCACAACGATCGGCTGGACGATCAACGCGGAGTCGATGCGTCATGCGCTCGGCGGGGTTCCGCCGAATTTCGAGACTGTCGCGATCCAATTGTTGTGAAGGTAGTCGACCATGTCCTGCTTGGACCAGGAAATCCCCGGGGAAGGTTGGTAGCCTATCCCCGAGGCGGCCCACATGTCCTCGATGTCCGCAGCCGTCACACATTGGCTCGGAACACGACCGGTCCGGACGTTGAGCATCGCCGCGATCAGGGTCTTCTCGAATCCGCTCCCCTTCCCGAGCCTGTCCTCGATCGATTGCGTAGTGCCTGAACCCATCAGGCTAAAGCAGGTTGTGCTTTTCTTGACGCCGCTCGGGAATGTGAGGGTCTTGCCGCAGGCGTCCTTGCCCTTGTTGCCACGGTCGCTGCCACGGCCGTTGTCACGGCCGCACAGTTCGAGCCATGCGGCGGACGTGGCAGTGCACGCATCGGGCCAGGTGCCATGCGTGTTGTGGCTCAGATTCGCCGATGCATGCGCCGACGGCGCCATGCACTGCCAAGCCAGCACGGGCCGACTTGCCAGCGTCAGGATGATCGGGCTGGCGCGTATGCCAGCCCGAATCAGGCCACGTCGGGACGACATCACCCGATTCGCAGTGTCCGATACCCCTTCGGCCGGACCGCATTCCTGCGATGCGGCTTCCCTATCGCTGGCGGGTTTCATATTGTCCGATCTCTGCTTGGTCAGATTTCACTGTACACCACGAATCGCCGCCAAGTTACGGCGCTCTGGAGTTCCACTGACGTTGCGAGCGCCGCGCTGTAGCAGTTTGAACACGCAGCGGGTTCCATTTCGATCAGTTTCCCTCATAAAACAGTACCACGCTAACCGTTTCAATCAGGACCAGAATATCAAGAACGAGTGAATTGTTTTTGACATAGTACAAGTCGAACTGGTGCTTCCGCCTTGCATCCTCGAGCGACGCACCATAGTGAAAGCGAACCTGCGCCCAGCCGGTGATTCCGGGCTTCACCGAATGGCGCAATTCATAGAATGGAATGCATTCCTTGAGCTCGTCGACGAAGGAGGGGCGCTCCGGACGGGGGCCTACCAAGCTCATCTCGCCGCCGAGCACGCTCAGAAGCTGGGGCAGTTCGTCGATCCGCACTTTACGGAGGAAGGCACCGATCCGGGTGATTCGCGGGTCGTTCTTTGACGCCCACCTTGGCACACCGTCTTGCTCGGCATTTGCGTACATGCTGCGGAACTTGAGGCAGGTGAAGATCCGGCCCCCGAGGCCAACACGTGGCTGACGATAGATCACCGGCCCGGGGCTCTCGAGTCGAATCGCAATCATCGCAATGATCATGATCGGCGCCAACAGCACCAACAGCACCAATGAACCGACGATGTCGAACAGGCGCTTCAGGAATCGGCGCAGATTGCCCTGGACAAACCCGTGGCCGTAGACAAGCCAGCTACCCTTCAAGCTGTCGATGGGCACTTCCCATTGCGTGCGTTCACAAAACCCGGCGAGGTCGAGCACCGACACGCCGCGGATACGGCACTCCAGCAACTGGTCCATCGGGAGCCCGCCGCCCCGCTGCTCACGGACCGCGACGATGATTTCCTGGACGTCGAATCGAGAGGCCAACTCGGTCAGGTTCGTATCGTTCGCAAACACCCGCATCCCGTCGATCGTCGCTCCGGACCCCTGAGCCGATCGAGAAGTCGAATAGAAGCCGATCACGTCGTGAGCAAGTGGCTTCTGCTTGCGAAGGTCCGCGGCGATCGCGCGAGCTTCGGGACTGGTGCCCACGATCAGCAGCCTTGGCAAGGCCACGGTACTGCGCATGATTCCGAAGCCCACGCGCGCCAGGACGAGCCCGACGCCGAGGTAGGCAATCGCGGTCGGTATGAGTAGCTCGATGTAGCCTCGATCGGCCACGACCCGCAAAGTCAGGCTCGTCAGGTAGCCGCCGACGCAAAGCGCTGCCGCGGTACGCCCCGCGGCGGCAAGCAGCGAGATCGAGGTCGGGCGATAGAGGCCGACCAAAGCGTACATCAGGGCCATCACGAGCGCGAACTGTGTAGCACCGAACAGGATGAGCGGCAACTCCGGCACCGCGCGCGGAATCGTCATGTATTTGCTCGTAAGCGTCGATGCCGCGAGCAGCACCGCCGCAAAGCACAAGACCAAGTCGATAGCAATCCCAGCGAGCGAACCGGGCAGAACACTGGGACGAAAGACTCTCATGTCGAGCCGCCTTCAACTGTCACGATCACCGACCAATCGCTGAGCGCCCGATCCATAGCATCGACGCCACGCGGTAAGGATTTGTAAACAGAAATTATCTTTCAGGAGATCAGCCTGCCAACCCCCTGTTCGAGGGGCGCGACGTCGCTAGCCCGTCGGGAAGCGTGATCAAGTTGGCTTCGCCAGAGGTTTGCAAGCCCTTGCGACCACAGCGCATTCTGATTCGTCCGCCCTGGCCGTGGACTCGATGTCATGTTGCGACGCACCCGCGGGTTTCCCCGTACGTTGTCCAACTCATCGCGCCCAGATGAGCGACCGAAGCGTCCAATCAGGCGTCAGGTCCTCCTCGATCAAGCGTAAACGTGCGCACAGTCAAATCGGCCCCACACTTGCACGCTTTGCAGTGGCCGAGGCTGGCTACCATCACGAACGCCATCCAAGTCGCCTTTCCAATGGACAAGCAAGACGTTGCATTGACCGCATGGAGCTTCGCCCTTGTCGGCGTTGTCCTCCTGGCAGTCGGGCTGCATCTGATCCGCCTGGGGTACTGGCGCACGCCACGAAACCGGCCAGGTCTGGCGCTGGTCGGCGCCGTGGGCTGCACGTCGCTGTGGGGTTGGTTCAGCGTAGCCGGCGTCCTTTACGGGCAGCAGTGGTTGGACCTGCTCGCGAACCTGGCGGATCTGTCGCGCTACGGCTTCTGGTTTGCCTTCCTGCTGCTGCTCATGCGTCCGAAATGGCTCGACAAGACGCCGCGTGATCTCGTCGCGCTTGCGATCATCTGCTTCGCGCCCTTGGCATGTGCGCTGGCGGCGCAGACGTTCAGCGCCCTCGAACTCGATCCGTTGCCGATCGGGACGCGCCTGGCTTCGCTAACGTCGTTGCTGCTTTCGGTGTTCGGTCTGGTTCTGGTCGAGCAATTGATCCGCAACCTCTCGCAGGACGCGCTCTGGAACGCCAAACCGATCGGCCTCGCGTTGGTGGGGTCCTTCGCCTTCGACGTGTACGTGTACTCGCAGGCCGTGGTTTTCGGTCATGTTGATGTGGACGCGTACAGCATTCGTGGCGCGGTGCATGCGCTGCTTGCGCCGCTGATCGTGATCTCGACCACCCGCCGCAGCGACTGGCTGTCGCAACTGCGCATTTCCAGGAGCGCGGCCATTCATTCGGCCGCGCTGCTGATTTCCGGAGGCTACCTCATCTTTGTTTCTGGCGTGGGCTACTACGTCAGGT
>CAZBKC010000181.1:0-6645 GCA_964492345.1 uncultured Steroidobacter sp.
CCGTCAACCGCCAACTGTCAACCGTCAACTCGTTAAGTAAGTGACATTGTCCTTAACCCCGTTGCAGTGCAACTGGCGTTTACAGGCTGGTCAGCTCCATTTTCTGCCGGGAGAGGCTCATGAGTGTGACCATCAATGCGTTTCCGCCGGTCCATGCATTCAATTCGTCGCGCGCCTGGACGATTGCCGTCATCGCGCTGATCCACGTGGGATTTTTCTGGGCCCTGACATCGGGCCTGGCGCGCTCGATCCTGCAGCTGCCGCCGCCGGTCACGCAGGCGTATATGCAGGATGTGCCACGTTCCGAGCCACCGCCGCCGCGCAATCCGGTAGACAATCCAGTCGTCAGCCGGATTTTCACGCCGCACATTCCCTTGCCGCAGGATGTCGATGTTCCTGATGACACCGCACCGCGCGTTGTCACGCGAGAGCCGCAACCGCCCATCCCGCCGACGTCGACGCAACCCGAGCGGCGCTTGCCGGTGGAAGTCGGTCCGCGGATCGATCCCCGTCGCGGACTCAGCGAGCCCGTTTATCCATCGGAGCTGATCCGCCGCAACATCGAGGGCACGGTCATTCTGTCCGTGCAGGTGCTGGAGAACGGGCGCGTGGGCGAAGTGCGGATCGAGGTGTCCAGCGGTCAGCCGAAGCTCGATGAGTCGGCGGTGCGCGAGGCGAAGCGGTGGCGCCTGATTCCGGGGACGCGCGATGGCGTGCCGGTCGTGCTGTGGAAGCAGATTCCGATCACGTTCCGGTTGCAGGAATGAGAGGAAACCAGGAAGCGGGTACACAAACGAGCACAAAGGAGCACAAAGGAGCACAAAGGAGCACAGGGCAAGAACGTCTGAGCACTTTCATTTTTGTGCTCCTTTGTGTACGGACCTACCTCCTTTTTTTGCAGACGCGGTGCCCGTTGCATTCGTCTGGATGGGAATTCGTCAGACCTTCCTCAGACCAGCGCCGTCTTGAACAGCGCCAGCAGCCGGCTCCACGCCTTTTCCGCCTGCGCTTCGTCATACACGCGCGAATCGGGCGGACACCAGCCGTGCATCGCGGGATATACCTCGATTTCGGCCGGCAGCTTTGCAGCAGCGAAAGTGTCGCGCAGCACATCCTTGGCATCGGGCTGCTTCTCGTCGTCGTTCTGCGCGATGGCGAACAGGTAGTGCGCCTTCATCTTCGACACCAGCAGGTGCGGGCTGTCGGGTTTGTCGGTGACCAGGCTGCCGCCGTGGAACGATGCGCCGGCACCGACGCGATCGGGGAACGCAGCCGCGGTACGCATGGTGATCGGCCCGCCCATGCAATAGCCGGTCGTTCCGATCTTCTTTTTCCTGTCGACCGCGGACTGACTGTCGAGCCAGCCGATGAAGGCAGTGGCGTCGGTCACGGCGGTGGTTGCACTCAATGATCCGGCAAGTCCCATCAGCGCCGTGCGGGTTGCGGGATCGCTGAAATCCGCCTTCTCCGGCGACGTCGGCGCCTTTTTGGTCCGATAGAACGGATTGACCGTGAGCACCGCATAACCGGACTCGGCGAGTCGCTTGCTCATGTCCCGGAAGGTGGGGCGCAGGCCGAAGATATCGGGCCATACGAGTACGGCAGGGTGCTTGCCTTCGGCCGGATGCACGAAGTGCGCATCGCAGACCCCGTCCGGGGTCTTGATCTCCACTTCGGATTCCTTCACTGCGACAGAGGCGCCGGCGAGCGGCGGCATCATCAGGGTGAGCCCCGTCCCCATCGCAATCGCGCCGAACTTGCGCCGCGACAGTTCGTTGCTGCGCAGTTCGTAGTCCACCATGTCATCGAAGGAGTCGTTGTCGCACATCGTTGTCGTCCTCGGGGGCAGTCATGGGGGACGAAAATCTTGCGCCGGTGGCCAGCCGCACTGCAACCTTCTTGACGTTACTGAATCCACGGGTCGCTCGCGGCCACGCCTTCACCATGATCGTGGATCACAGCAACAGTCGGCGCACGACACGACACGAGGGGGGCGAATGCGGTACCTGGGCTGGTGGCGATGCTTGCCTGCGCCGCGTACGTTGCAGCCTGTTCGCCCGACACGGGATCCGCCGTACCCGCACCGGACGTGGTGGCGCGGGCACAGACCCTCAAGCCATCCGATGCTCACCTGACAAGTCTGTATCGGCAGTCGTGCCGGGCCTGTCACACACGGGTGCAGGCGGTGCACCGCTGACGGGTGACCGGCAGGCATGGGACAGCCGCTGGACCAAGGGGCAGGAAACGCTGCGTGCCAGTACCGTGCGCGGACTCAACGGCATGCCCCCGGGCGGGCAGTGCTTTGCCTGCACCCCGGCCGACTACGATGCCCTGATCCGTTTCATGGCCGGCCGCGAGCAGGAGTAGATCGTGGTGTCACGGCGCGCGCTGTTCCTGAGCCTGGGCGCAATGGCTGTCACCGGCGGTGCTGCGGCCGGCTATGTCGGATGGCAGACGCGCGAACGGCCGGAGCCGCCGGGTCCGCCGGACACGGATGCGCAGGGCCGGTTGCTGTGGCGAAACTGGTCGGGCATACGAAGCGCCTATCCGGCGCAACGCTGGGTACCGCGCAGCGAGGATGAACTCGCGACGACCATCGCACAACACGCGGGACCGATCCGTGCCGTCGGTGCCGGTCACTCGTTCATGCCGCTGGTGCCGACGCCCGGCACGCTGCTGACACTCGATGCCATGACCGGACTCATCGATCACGATTCGCAGGCATCGACCGCTGCCTTTCATGCAGGCACGCGACTGGGTGAGGTGGGTCCGGCGCTGGCCGCGATCGGCCAGGAAATGCCCAATCTGCCCGACATCAACCAGCAGTCGCTGGCCGGAGCCATTGCTACCGGTACCATGGCACAGGGCGAAACTTTCGTGCGATCCACGGCGAACTCACGTCGTTGCGCCTCATCACTGCGGCCGGCGAAGTCATCGATTGCTCGCCCACCGTGCGCGACGAAGTTTTTCACGCCGCGCGCGTCGGGCTCGGTGCCTTCGGTATCGTTACGCGGGTCGGCCTGCGCAACCGGCCGCTGACACGCATCCACAAGCGCACGCAGGTCGAGCAGCTCGATGCAGCGATGGAGCAATGGCCGGGCCTGATCGCGAAGCATCGCAATGTCGAGGCCACGGGCATGGGTACGTCGCGCTTCATGGTCTTCAATGGTTCCATGCTGCTGGAGACGGCGAAGCGCGGCCCCGGCATCGACCTGCCGCTCGGCAAACCGCTGCCGGTGCAGGCGGCGCAACCGTTCTATGACGCGATGCTTGCGTCGAACACCGCTTTCGCCGAACCGCAATGGCTGATCGATTCGCCCGAACGCCTGCAGCAATACGCGCAGCTCGCACGCGGGCGGAATCGGTCTCTGCGCATCAACTTCGAAATCGATGTCGGCCTGCATCGCGGTGGTGCGGTGTCGCCAGAAACGCTGAAGCACTGGATCGCGCTGGCAAGTGCCGAATCGAACGTCGAAGTCACGACTACGTCTTCCTGCGTCCGACGCAGAGCGAAGCCGTGTTCCTGCAGTTCGGCGACATCCTGGTCTATGAAGACGGGGTCATCGCCGATCGCTGGCCGACGTTTCCGGTGTCGGCGTGAGGGAATCGGAGTTTCACATGGAGCGCAGAGAACACAGAGTTCGGAAGAGGAAGAAGATTTCCACGGGGATCACGGGGGAAAGAAGTTCTTCTGTTCTGAAGCCCCGTGATCCCCGTGTGCCCCGTGTAGATTCTTCTGTTCTTGACTCTGTGTTCTCTGTGCTCTCTGTGTGAAATTCCTTTCTCCGTGTGAACCCCTGATTTCTCTCAGATCCCTGCAAGCCAGCGCCGCACCGCATCGACGTCAGCCAGGTGATGCTGCGCGGCCGTCTGCGCGACATTGCCAACGCGGATGGAGATTCCGCCGAGGCGATTGACCACGGCGAAGCCGTCTTCGTCGGTCACGTCATCGCCGATGAAGACAGGTCGCCGACCGCGGAAGGGGGCTTCGGCCATGAAGGCTGCGATGGCCGTGCCCTTCGAATAGCCTGCCGGCCGCAGTTCGAACACGAACTTGCCGCGCTGGAGTTCGTGCGTTCCGCCGAGTTGCTGAAGCGCACGCAGGGCTTCGCCAAGCGCGGCGGATTCCAGTGCCGGCGCCAGCCGGTAATGCAGCGCGAGGGCATACCCCTTGTCTTCCAGCAGGCTGCCAGGATGACGGCCGCTCCACTGCGCGAGTTCGTCACGGGCGGCAGCAAAGCGGTGCTCATCAATCGTGGGTCGCACCAGGTGGCCGTCGGCTGCGCGCCGTTCGCAGCCATGGATGCCTGCCGCGGCAAGGTGCAACGGTGCAAACAGCGCATCCAGCGTGGGAATGCTGCGACCGCTGACCAGCGCGAGTGCGCTGCCGAGCCGGTTTGCGAGCGTTCGCAGCAGCGCCTTCAGATCATCGGTAACGATGACGGCATGCGGTGTCGAGGCGATCTCGATCAATGTGCCGTCGACATCGAGGAACAGCGCGAGATCGGAGTCGGCGGTGAGTGCGGGAATGGCAGCGAGAGTCATCATCAGGCAAAGTACGTGCTTCGCACGGGCGGTGCAATGGAGGAAGTGAACGGTGAACGGTGGCGCGGCAGCGCTCTGACTAACCGCCAACCGCCAACCGCCAACCGCTTCTTTCTCATATGCCACCATCGATGCAGGGTCCGGATCGCCATCGACGTATGCGTCGCTCGCACGGCGGCAGTCTCGCGGGAACCAATCTCGAACGTGCCGGCGACTACAACCAGCGCGTAACGCTGCAGGCGATCCGCGTCAACGGACCGGTCACGCGCGTCGATCTCGCGCAGCTCACCGGACTCACGACGCCGGCCATCGCCAACATCACGGCGCGCCTGCTGCAGCAGAAACTGATCCAGGAAGTGGGCAAGCTGCACGGGCGCCGCGGTCAGCCGGCGATGCGGCTTGCCATCAACCCGGACGGCTGTTTCTCCATCGGTATCAACATCGATCGCGATCACGTCACGCTGGTCGCGCTGGATTTTCTCGGTAATGTACGTGTGCGTGCGTCGGAGGAGATCGACTTTGCGCTGCCCAACGATGTCGTTGCATTCGCGCGCAAGGCTTTCGCGCGCATGATCAAGTCGCGGGCGCTGCCGCGTAACCGCATCATCGGCACGGGCATCGCGCTGCCGGACGATCTGGGGCGCATCAATCTGCCGCATCGTCCGTCGAGCTACGGTGTCTGGAGCACTGTCGACGTGCAGCGGCTGTTCGCCGATGTTCTGCCGCAACCGGTGTTCGTCGAGAACGACGCCGCCGCAGCCGCGATCGGCGAACTGCAGTTCGGTCACGGCCTGCGCAGTCCGAGTTTCTTTTATCTGCTGATCAGCGCCGCACTGGGCGGTGGACTGGTGATCGAAGGCAACTATTTTCGCGGCGCGGATGGACGCAGCGGCGAGATCGGCTTTCTGCCGCTGCGATCGCGGCGCACACAGGCCCGTTCGCTGCAGGAGGCGGTGTCGCTGTCGGCGCTGTACGAACGGCTCGTCGCGGCCGGCCACAAGGCATCGCGTCCGGAACATCTGGCAAGCCTGAGCGCGGCAGGCAAGGGCGCAGTCAGTGCGTGGCTCGACGACGCTGCGGACTTCCTCGCCGAGCCACTAGTCGCCGTCAGTTGTCTCGTGAATCCCAAGGCCATTTTCATCGGCGGTCGCCTGCCCGCCGACCTCGTCGACCGCCTCGCCGACCATCTCAACCAGCGTCTGAAACGCCACGCGGGCGACGTACCCGTCGTCGCCCCGGTGTTACGCGCAGCCCTTGCCGCCGACGCCCCCGCCGTCGGCGCCGCCATCCTGCCCTTCAGCGAACTGCTGCTGCCGTCGCGTGCTGCGCTGATGAAGGCAGCGATGGACTGAAGAGCAAGAAGGTTTCACACGGAGTTCACGGAGATAAAGACATTTCACACAGAGGGCACAGAGAGCACAGAGTCCGGAAAGGTTTTTTTCTCTGTGCCCTCTGTGTGAGATCTTCCTTCTCTGCTCCGTGTCCTCCGTGTGAAACCTTTCTTTCCTGCGCATAAAGAAATTTACTTTAGTTAATCGGCTGAGTAGCCTGCGATCCATGTCCAGTACGACGACAAGGGACGAGGTGCGGGCGGCGTTCGCTGTTGCGGGCACGAGGCTCATCCAGATCGGCGTCGACTTCGGCGGCACCAAGATCGAAGTCGCGGCCCTCGATGCAGACGGCAACTTTCTGGCGCGCCTGCGTGCACCTAATCCCGGCAGTTACGACGCAGCCATACGCACGGTCTGCGAACTGGTCGCGAGCGCAGAGTTGCAGGCGGGCGGACGCGGCACGGTCGGCATCGGCACGCCCGGTTCGATCTCCCCACGTACCGGTGTCATGCGCAACGCGAACTCGACATATCTGAACGGACGGCGGTTTCGCGAAGACCTGGTGACAGCCATGGGACGCGATGTGCGTCTCGCCAACGATGCGAACTGCCTGGCGCTTTCCGAAGTGGTCGATGGGGCCGCAGTCGGTTCGCAGGTCGCGTTCGCGATCATCATCGGCACGGGATGCGGCGGCGGGCTGGTCGTCAACGGTCGGCTGGTCGAAGGCGCCAACGGCATCGGCGGCGAGTGGGGACACATGCCGCTGCCG
>CAZBKC010000182.1:0-6631 GCA_964492345.1 uncultured Steroidobacter sp.
GTTCCCAGGCCGGCTTGCGCACGGCTGCAGGCGCCATGACGCTGTCGACGCCGAGCAATGCCACGCCGCGCAGGATGAACGGTGCCACCGATGCCGGGAAATCCATGCCCTGCGCGAGGCCGCAGGCAGCGACGGCGCCGCGATACTTCGTCTGTGCGCAGGCGTTGGCGAGCGTATGGCTGCCGACGGAGTCGACCACCGCACCCCAGCGTTCCTTCTGCAGCGGCTTGCCCGGCTGCGACAGCTCATTGCGATCGATGACCTGGCTCGCGCCGAGCGCCTTCAGATAGTCGGCTTCGCTGGCCTTGCCGGTCGATGCGACGACGGTGAAGCCCGCCTTGGCGAGCAGAGCGATGGCAACGCTGCCGACGCCGCCCGATGCGCCCGTCACCAGTACTTCACCATTGGCCGGCGTGACGCCGTGCTTCGCGAGTGCTTCGACGCACAGTGCAGCGGTGTAGCCCGCGGTGCCGATCGCCATGGCCTGCTGGTTGCTGAAACGATCCGGCACGCGCTGCAGCCACTCGGCATTGACGCGGGCCTTCTGTGCGAAGCCACCCCAGTGTGTTTCGCCCACACCCCAGCCGTTCAGCAGCACGCGGTCGCCTGCCTTCCATGCATCGCTCGTCGAGCTTTCGACGACACCGGCGAAGTCGATGCCGGGCACCATCGGAAACTTGCGCACGACCGGCGACTTGCCCGTGATGGCGAGGCCGTCCTTGTAGTTGATGGTCGAGAACTCCACACGGACCGTGACGGGTGCGTCCGGCAACTGCGCATCATCGACTTCGGTCAGCTGCACCGACTGCGCCCCGTCCTGCTTGTTGATCAAAATCGCCTTGAACATCTGCGAGTCCTCTTAAGGTGGCGTCTGTACGATTTTCTGCGGGCCGCAGCCTCTGTTCAGAGGTGCCGGCGGTGTGTGGATCTTCGGTGTCACGCTGAGAGCATTTCAGGCTGCGGCCCCGGTAACGCTGCATCGAAGCGCCTGCTCCGACGTGAGCTTCCAATCAGGCCGGGCACCCTAACCGAGGGGGTCTGGCTAGTCAACAATGCTGTTGATTACATGAGGTTTTCGCCGCGTCGCCGCTGCTCTGGCGAATCGCCGGGTCGGCAGGCACTCCCCGCCTGACATGTGAGGCGGTGCACTCATTTTCCTGCAGTGTGTTGACTGTCAACACCACTGTCGATTAGCTTGAAAACCGTCAGCGCAGCCCCCGTCGACTCAACAGAGGACGGACCGGGCAGCCTCACCTGGACCGGTTGTCACGATGGCCAGCTCGCACTCGCAGCTGCGCTGCAGCGTGCGCCGAAAGCATGACCTTCCGAGAACGAACGACGATGTCAAAGTTGATTGTGGCGACACGCACGGGCGATGAGATGGTCATCGAAGGCGGGAAAGCCGGACGCTCCGTGATGGAAATGATGCGTGACCATGGCGTGCCGGATCTGCTGGCACTCTGCGGCGGCAGCCGTTCGTGCGCCACGTGTCATGTCTGGGTCGCCCCTGAGTTCGCCGATCGATTTCCCGCGCCGGTGGAAGAAGAAAACGAGTTGCTCGACAGCTCCAGCCACCGCAAACCCACATCACGCCTTTCCTGTCAGCTGAAGTGGGCGGACGATCTGGATGGCCTGCGCGTGACGCTCGCCCCGGACGATTGATCGCCGTCATCCGCAGACGTCACAGGCAGCCATCCAGCCGGAAAACTAGTCAACAGCACTGTTGATCAGTTATCCTCGGCCTGTGCCTGGGCACACGGTGTTGCCCGCATCACCGTGTGCATCAATGCACAGCAACGCCACGAAAGGCACCGGCGTGCGGCATCCTGCACGCGGGGAGTCCGTGCCTCGATTCCTTACGCCGCACGTCGCTGACAGCGGTGGCGTGAATTCGACTAACATCCGTGGCGGGGAGCAACGTGGGATCCACAGGCAATATGGCAGAACTACAAAATGCCCGCGAAAGACGGGTCCGCAGGAAACGCGATCCGGAAGGAACGCGCGAGGCGATTCTCGAAGCCGCACGCGAAGTGCTGGCACAGGACGGCAAGGAAGGTCTCAGCGTCGCTCAGGTGGCGCAACGTGCGGGCGTCAATCGCGGCACGGCCTATCAGCATTTTCAGACACGCGAGCAGCTCATCGAAGCCACGGCGGCCTGGGTCAGCGACAAGCTCTACAAGGCAGTGTTCGGCGATCAGGCCATTGCGCCCGATCAGCCGGTCGAAAACATCAACGTCGAAGCGGTCAACGGTCAGCTCGCCGAATTCGCGATGGAGAATCCGGCGCTGGGACGCGTCTGGCTGCTCGAAGTCCTGAGTTCGCGACGCCCGGCCAACGATCCTTTCTGGCGGCAGTACGAATCCAACTTCGAGCGGTTCGCTGCCACCGAACTGGCGCAGTCGAACATCGATGCCGAAGTGCTTTCCGTCCTGATTCTGGCCGGCACATTCATCTGGCCGGTCTGGGCGCGAGCGCATGCACGTACGGCCAAGGAGCGTCAGCAGATGGCCGATCGGTTCACCCGCGAAATTCTCCGCCTGTGCCTGCACGGCACCATGCGACCGGAGAAATATGCCGAGTTGGACGCGCGTGTGACCAAGCGTCCCGTCAAGCGTACATAAGAACCGCGCGGTTCCGCTGCAGGCATGTCGGCTCGCACCGCCGGTGCGCAGCCGCGTTGATGAACAACGCTGTTGACTTGTAGAATCCCGCTGCTTGGCTTGGCGAAGCATGGCCTGCAACCCGACGGATGCAGGTCGGACAGGGGGACTGTCGAAGGCGGATTGATGATGGGGCGCGACGCGCTGCAGCATCGATACTGCGCTGCCGTCCGCCGATCAGCCTCGCTCACTTTCAACGATGGCGCCCGATGACTGCCCCGGCGGGATCGGCGTCGAACTCCGCGCCGGCTGGCGTGCAACGAACTTCAACGAGGCAACACATATGTCGCTGGCGGGAAAGACGGTAATCGTGACGGGCGCAGCCTCGGGCATCGGACTGGCCACGGCACAACGCTTTGCGCGTGAAGGCGCCAAGGTCGCAATCTGGGACATCAACGAGGAAGGCGCGAAGAAGGCGGCCGCGGAAATCGCCGCGGGCGGCGGCAAGGCGATCGCAAGCCGGGTCGATATCTCCAAGCGTCCCCAGATCGATGCGGCCCTCGAGCGTGTGCGCAAGGAGTTCGGTCCCGTGAACGTCCTGGTAAACAATGCCGGCATCACGGACTTCACCCCGTTCATGGAAATGACCGAGGACAAGTGGGATCGCGTCATGTCGATCAACCTCAAGAGCATGCTGGTCTGCACGCAGGCGGTACTGCCGGACATGCTGGCCGCGCAGTGGGGCCGCATCATCAACATTTCTTCTTCGAGCGCGCAGACGGGCTCGGCGCGGATGACGGCCTACGCTGCTTCGAAGGGCGGCGTGATTGCGTTTACGAAGTCGCTCGCGCAGGAACTGGCGCCCACAGGTATCACCGTCAACAATATTCCTCCGGGCTTCGTCGATACGCCGATGCTGCGTGGCGAAGGAGTCGCCGGCATGGGTGTCGGGGTCGACGTCGTGGCGAAGAACTCGCCGATGCGTCGTCCCGGCCGGCCCGAAAACATCGCGGCAGCGGCCGTGTTCCTTGCTTCCGATGACGCGGACTACATCACGGGTCATACGCTCAGCGTCAACGGTGGCCGCTATTCCAACTAGAGTTGCGACCGTATCTCGCATGCACCGTCTTTCCAATCAGTGAACTGAGACCGGGTAATGGCGCAGCCGACGATCGTCATCATCGGGGCAGGGCAGGCGGGCTTCCAGGCCGCCGTCTCCCTGCGTGAAATGCACTACGACGGCCGCATCGTCGTCATCGGTGACGAGCCGCACGCGCCGTATCAGCGGCCGCCGCTGTCGAAGGTCTATCTGCTTGGCGAATGCACCGACGAACAGTTGCTGTTGCGGCCCGAAACCTACTACGCCCAGCACACTATCGACCTCATCACCGGCAAGCGCGCCGTCGCGATCGACCGCACGCGCCGCAAGGTTGCGCTCGAAGACGATTCCGTCATCGACTACGACCACCTCGTGCTCGCCATGGGGGCACGCAACCGTCCGCTGCCTGTGCCGGGCGCCGATCTGCCCAATGTCTTCTTCCTGCGTACGCTTGATGAAGCGAGTGCGTTGAAGGCCCGGATGGCGCACGCGAAATCCGCGGTCGTCATCGGCGCCGGATTCATCGGACTGGAGTTCGCGGCATCCGCAAAGAAGCAGGGCATCGATGTCACGGTGCTCGATGTCGCCGATCGACCCATGGCCCGGGCGCTGTCGAAGACCATGTCCGCGGTATTCGTGCGCGAGCACGAAAAGCTGGGCGTGAAGCTCAAGTTCAATACGCAGGTGATGCACCTGCTCGGCGGGGCGGGCGGCGTGACTGCCGTGGAAACAGTCGACGGCCAGGTGTTGCCCGCGGACCTGGTCGTGATCGGCATCGGTGTGATTCCCAATGTCGATCTCGCTGCAACCTGCGATCTGACGATCGAGAACGGCATCGTCGTCGATGAGTTCCTGCAGACCAGCGATCCGCACATCAGCGCCATCGGCGACATCGCTGCGCACAGCAATCCGTATTCGCCCGGTGCGCGTGTGCGGCTCGAATCGATCCAGAACGCGTCAGACCAGGCTCGTTGCGTCGCTGCGCGGATCTTGGGGCGGCCTGCCGCGTACGACGCCTTGCCCTGGTTCTGGAGTACGCAGGGCCCGCTCAAGCTGCAGATGGCGGGGCTGCCAGCGAGCGGTTGCGAAGAAGTGTTTCGCGGCGAACCGGGTGGCAGCGTCTGCTCTGTCTTCCTTTTCCACGATGGCAAGCTGGTCTGCGTCGAAACGCTGAACCGTCCCGCCGATCACATGCTTGCCCGCAAGTTGATTGCCCAGCGCATACCCGTCACACCGCAGCAGGCGGGCGATCTGAAGTTCGATCTGAAATCGCTGCTCCCCAAGCCACCCGCCGCAACCTAATCGCAGTCTTCCGGAGTTTCACCAGTGGATCTGTCAGGCAAGAAGATCGTCATTACCGGTGCCTTTGGTGCGCTCGGCAGCGCGGTGAGTGCCGCGGTGAAGTCGGCCGGTGCAACCGTCGCGTGCGTCGATTTCGCGCCTGCCTCCAGGGCGCCGGCTGCGCTGAGTGGCTTCGCGCTGATCGGTGACGCGGATCTGGGAACCCCGGCCGCCGCGAAAACGGCCATCAACGCCGCGGCTTCGAAGCTGGGCGGACTGGATGGCATCGTGAATATCGCCGGCGGTTTCCGCTGGGAGAAGATCGCGGACGGCGATCCTGCGACCTGGGACTTCATGTTCAATGTCAACGTGCGAACGGCGGTGAACGCCACGCAGGCAGCACTGCCGTTGCTGAAGTCAGGCAGCGCGCGCGTCGTCAATATCGGTGCTGCAGGCGCCATCAAGGCAGCCACGGGAATGGGTGCGTATGCCGCATCGAAGGCCGGCGTGGCGAAGTTCACCGAAGCGCTTGCGGATGAACTGAAGGACGGCGGCGTCACGGTCAACGCCATCCTGCCGAGCATCATCGACACACCGGTCAATCGCGCCGACATGCCGGGTGCCGAGTTCGACCGGTGGGTCAAGCCGCAACAGGTGGCCGATCTCGTCGTGTTCCTGCTGTCCGATCGGGCCGCCGCCATCACCGGTGCGCTGATTCCCATCACGGGGCGCGTCTGAGTGAAGAAGTGACGTCGGTAACGACGGTCACGACAGTCACGGCG
This sequence comes from uncultured Steroidobacter sp., assembly GCA_964492345.1. GTDB lineage: Bacteria > Pseudomonadota > Gammaproteobacteria > Steroidobacterales > Steroidobacteraceae > Steroidobacter. The sequence continues at coordinate 5,763 of CAZBKC010000182.1, forward strand.
GCAAGAGACTTACGGACTCGTTACTCACTGCCGAAGGTGTCGTTATGAAGACTCAGACGCTCAGTTACTCGGACGGCCAGAAGAACTTCGTCGGGTACCTCGCCTGGGATGACACGCGTCAGGGCGCGCGGCCCGGTATCGTCGTGTTTCCCGAAGCCTTCGGTCTCGGCGATCACGCGCGCGAGAAGGCGAACCGACTTGCCGAACTGGGTTACGTCGCGCTGGCTGCCGATCCGCACGGCGACGGCAAGCTGTACAAGGATCTGCCTGCCGTCGTTCCCGTCATTCAGGCGCTGTATACGAACCGTGCGGAATGGCGCGGATTGGCGCAGGCGGCCTTCGATGCGTTGATCGCGCAGCCGCTCGTGGACCGCAACCGCATCGGTGCGATCGGCTTCTGCTTCGGCGGCACGACGTGTCTCGAGCTTGCTCGCACCGGGGCCGCCGTTGGCGCGATTACGACGTTCCATTCGGGCTTGAATGTCGGTCTGCCCGAGGATGCCGGCCGCATCCGCTCGAAGGTGCTGATCTGTCACGCCTCCGAAGATCCGCTGGTGAAGCCCGAGGCCATCGACGCGTTCATGGCCGAGATGCGTCGCGACAAAGTGGACTGGCAGTTCCTTTACCTCGGCAACACGGTGCACAGCTTCACCGAGCCGGCGGCGGATGGTCGCGGTCAGCCGGCGTCGTTCGCGTACAGCAGGAAGGCGAATGATCGGGCTTGGGCGGCGATGCAGTATTTGTTTGAGGAAACCTTCGGAGCGGGCTGAGCAGTGACCTCTTGTTCCCTCCTCCGCTTGCGGGGGAGGGTTAGGGACAATGGCGCTTAGTTAAGCGGGTTGACAGTTGTCCGTTGACGGTTGACGGTC
>CAZBKC010000183.1:0-6629 GCA_964492345.1 uncultured Steroidobacter sp.
GGCGGATTACTCGTGGATTTGCGCAGAAATCGCGTGGGTGTCCAGTGAAATCCCGTGCAGTGAAATCTCGCGGTGACGTGGGTGTCCAGTGAAATCCACGGGATTTGCGCAGAAATGACGTGGGTGTCCAGTGAAATCCACGTTTGCGCAGAAATGACGTGGGTGTCCAGTGAAATCCCGGCCCTGCCTCTGATACGTACTGCGCAGAAGCGAGGACTACGAGAGTATTGGCTGCCCGACTACCCAGTGAAAATCGAGATGCATCAAGCTGCGTGTCAACGATCGGCCCGTTCTTGCTTCGGCGCGTGTGCTGCGACCGTTCTCCTGCTCGCAGCCATTGTCGGCTGTACGTCGATCGCCACGGTTGATACGTCGGGGATGTCCTTTTCCCAGGAGCCCTTGCCTGGCAAGGTGGTGTGGAACGATCTGATCACGGAGGACCTGGACGCCGCGCGCCGCTTTTACGGCGGCCTGTTCGGCTGGACTTTCGAGGATTCGATCGGCGTAGAGGGCCGGCGCTATTCATTGGCGCGCATGGGGAAGGTCTATGTCGCAGGTCTCGTCGCCGTGAAGGCGCAAGCGGACGGCAGCAAGCTGTCTCGCTGGTTGCCATACGTATCTGTTGACGATGTCGACAGCGCAGTCACCCGCGCGACAGGGGTTGGCGCAAAGATTGCGGCGGGCGCGCTCAACGTCAGCTTTGGCCGGGTCGCCGCCATCATCGATCCTGAAGGCGCAGTCATCGGTCTTGCCAGAAGCAAGATTGGCGATCCGGACGACAGCACTACCAAAGCTGGCCGGCGGAAGCCGCCGCGTTCCATCGCGCCGTTGCGGGCTATGACGTCCAGCCTGTTCAGCGACGCGGCGGCGAGTACACCATGCTCGCAGTGCATGGAACCAGTCGCGCGGGCATCCTCAAGAATCCCGCACTCGAGTGGACGCCTGTGTGGCTGACTTATTTCGGCGTCGACGATCCGGCTGCTGCCAGCGCTCGGGCAGAGTCGCTGGGGGGCAAGATCCTGCTGCCGGTCTCGTCGCAGGTGCACGAAGGCACGATGGCCGTCGTCGCAGATCCATCGGGCGCGATACTGGTCCTGCAGAAAGTGCCACAGTAGAGAATCCGTCTCATGCGCAAGATCATTCACTTCACGGTCTGGTTCGCATTGCTGTTGTCGACGCTTTCATTGAGCGGCTGTTCTGGCAACGTGGGCATCGGCATGAGTGTCGGTGTGCCGATCGGGAACCACGGGTACATGAGTGTGGGCGGTGGCCGATGGCTCTGAACGATGCCCGCCACTGTCTGACCTGTTCTTTCCAGTAACTACCCTATGTCGCTCGCCGCCACTTTGATCGGTGCGTGGCGGCGAATCGCGCGAAGCTGGCGGGCGGTGCTGGCAGTTCACGTCGTCTACATCGCGCTGGGCGTCTGCCTGCTGGCGCCGCTGAGCGGGTTCCTCTGGCGTTGGCTGCTCACTCTCTCCGGCCACCCACTGGTCGCCGATCAGGACATCCTCTACTTTCTTCTGAGTCCCGTCGGCCTGACTGCGACGCTCGTCATGTCAGCACTGCTCGTGGCCATCGCCGTGCTGGAGTCGGCATCGCTGATGGCGATCGGAGCCGCGGCCGTCCTGGGTTCGCCAATAACCGTACGTGGCGCATTCCGATTCGCGGCCACGCGCTTCGTGAAAATCATGATGCTCGCGATGTGGCTGCTGTTGCGCGGCGTACTCATCGTCGTTCCATTTCTCGCCGCATGCGGCGTCGTCTACTGGCTGCTGCTCACTCAGCATGACATCAACTACTACCTGAGCCGGCGGCCTCCGCAGTTCTGGGTCGCAGGTGCCGCCATCACCGTGGCATTGCTCGTCATGATCGCGATACTCGTGCGCAAGCTCGCGAGCTGGTCCCTGTCGCTTCCGTGTGTGTTGTTCGCAGGGAAATCACCGCGCGGGGCGTTGCAGGCGAGCGAGCAGCTCACGCGCGGACGCTTACGTCAGATCGTCTCGGTGCTGGTGGCATGGGCCCTTGTCTCGCTCGTCATCAGTGCCATCGCCGTGGGAATCGTCAGTCTGCTCGGCACCTGGACCGTGCCAGCGCTGATGCATTCGCTGCGCGCGCTGATCCCGATGCTGGTCTTTCTCGTTGTCCTCGGTGCGCTGTTGAGCGTGCCTGTGAGTGCGTTCAACGCCGGATCGTTCGCATACCTGGTGCTCGGGCTCTACGAATCTGCTGCCGGTGCGGTCCCAGCAGCGGCATTGCCGGAAGCGCGCCCTGAACGGGCACCGCAGGACCGTGACTCTTCCAGCAGCGGCCTGATCGGTCTGGCCGTAGCTGCGGCTGTGGTGGCGCTGCTCTTCGGCGGCTGGTTGTTGCGGCAGGCGCGTGTCGAAGACCATGCGCTGGTGATCGCACATCGCGGCGCAGCCGGTGCGGCGCCCGAAAACACGCTGGCTTCCATCCGTCGCGCCATCGACGACGGCGCCGACTGGATCGAAATCGATGTGCAGGAAACGGCGGACGGCGAAGTCATCGTGATCCACGACAGCGACTTCATGAAGCTGGCCGGTGTCGGTCTGAAAGTCTGGGACGGGACGTTCGACCAGGTGCGCACCATCGACATCGGCAGCTGGTTCAGTCCGCAGTTCGCCGGCGAGCGGGTGCCCACGCTGCGTGAAGTCCTCGAAACAGCGCGTGACCGTCACTCGCGCGTCGTCATCGAGCTGAAGTACTACGGACACACGCAACACCTGGAACAGCGCGTGGTGGATATCGTGGAAGCGACGGGCATGACGACGAACATCATGGTGATGTCGCTGCAGCAGGCGGGCATCAGCAAACTGCACGAGCTGCGACCCGACTGGACTACGGGCCTGCTGGTAGCCAAAGCCGTGGGTGACCTCACCAAGGCGGATGCCGATTTCCTGGCAGTGAACCTGGGCATGGCCAAACCCCGATTCATCCGTGCTGCGCATCGCGCAGGGAAACAGGTGTACGTCTGGACCGTGAACGATCCGATGACCATGTCCAGCCTGATGAGTCTGGGCGTGGACGGGATCATTACCGATGAGCCCGCGATGGCGAGGGGTGTGCTTGCCGATCGTGCCGGGATGGGCACCGCGGAAAGGTTGCTGATGCGCACGGCTGTCCTCTTCGGCCGCCCGGTGCCGCAACGCACGTACCGCGACAATTCTCCGTAGCTTGATGGTCCAATAGTTCAAGTCCGGTACCGACACGGTACGCTTGTCGCTGTGGTGTTCCACCCAGCCGAAGCGGACCGACCCGACGATGACCAACATTGCAGTGACAGACGAGGTTCGTGGCGACGCCACGGGTCTCGCCATTCCAGCGCATGGCGACGCGCTGCGCACCGCCGGCGCGGATTTTCTGACACACGCATTCCGGGCGTTCGGTTCGATCGCACCGACCGACAGGGTCGATCGCATCGTGCGGCTGGCCGAATGCCCGGGTGGCAGTACCGGACAGAAATTCTTCCTCAGCGTCGAGTACCTACCAGCGCGTCCCGACCTGCATTGCGACCTCTTCGTGAAATTCTCCCGCGACTTCCGCAACCCGCTGCGCGACCGCGGCCGGTTCGAAATGGAAGCCGAGGTTCGCTTCGCGCCGCTGTCGCGCCTGCCTGGATTTCCGATCCGCGTGCCCACTGCGTACTTCGCGGACTACGAGCATGCATCGGGCACGGGCATGCTGATCACGCAGCGGATCGCGTTCGGTGTCGATGGTATCGATTCGCACCAGCCGAAGTGTCTCGATCACGATCTGTCCGATCCGCTGGCGCACTATCGCTCGATCATCACCGCACTCGCGCGTCTCGCGGCCGCGCACAAATCGGGAAAGCTGTCTGCGGAGGTGGAGAGGCGTTTTCCCTTTGATTCGCAGGCCGCAGCCGCGTCGGATCCGATTCGTTACGACGAGCCGCGACTGCGTGAGCTGATTCGCGACTACGCACAGTTCGCCGCAATGTATCCGCAACTCGTGCCGTCCTCGCTCACGCCGGAATTCTTTCAGCGCATGCAGCGCGATGTCGGCCGGTTCCTGCAGCACGAGGCCGCGATCAAGCGCTTCCTGCAATCGGACCGGGATTTCATCGCGCTGTGTCACTGGAACGCGAACATCGACAACGCCTGGTTCTGGCGCGATGCGGGAGGGTCGATGCAATGCGGCCTGATGGACTGGGGCCGCGTGCGGCAGATGAATGTTGCGTATGCACTCTGGGGCTCGCTGAGCGCCGCGCATCAGGAGATCTGGGACGATCATTTCGACGAACTGCTCGACCTGTTCGTCACCGAACTGCGCACGAACGGCGGACCGTCGCTGGCCACCGATGAACTCCGGCTGCACATGGATCTGTATATCGCCACGATGGGCCTTGCGTGGCTGATGGAAGCGCCCGCGAAAGTCCTGTCGCGGCTGCCGGAAGCAGCGACCGCATCGGGTCTGCGCGATCCCGTGTTTCGCGGCAACGAAGCGGCGCGCGCCCAGTTGCATATCTCTACGACGTTCCTGCATCTGTGGCAGACGCACGATTTCCCGGCCGGTCTGAATAGGTTGCTGGCGTTGGCGGCGGAAAGCAGAGGGCCGCAAAAGACCGCATGAAAGAATGTAGGGGCTCAGAAAAGATCCCTTCTTTTGTGCGGTCTTTCGCGGCTCTCCCTTCTTGCCTGCCGCTGAAATCTCCAGCCGTTGATGGTTTCCCTCAGGTTGACAAACCTCGGTCGCGTAATGAAACATGGTGTTGCATAAATTAACGGCATGGCAGGGGGCTGCGTGCCTGGTCGTGATGATGGCGCCGAGGGCCAGCCAATGAGAATGACGGGAGAGGAACGCATCGCCGCTCCGCGAAGCCGGGTATGGGAGGCGCTGAACGATCCGGAGGTGCTCCGGCAATGCATCCCCGGATGCCAGTCGCTGGAAAAGGAAGCCGCCGACCGGTTGCGCGCCGTCGTCGAAGTGAAGATCGGTCCCATCGGTGCGCGCTTCAACGGCACTGTCACGCTGTCGGATATCGACGCACCACGCAGCTACACGCTGACGGGTGAAGGACAGGGCGGCACCGTGGGTTCGGCAAAGACGGGCATCAAGGTGCGACTCGCCGAAGAAGGCAGCATCACGGTGCTCTCTTATGAAGTCGACGCACAGGTCGGCGGCCGGCTGGCGCAACTCGGCGGACCGCTCATCGACGCGACGGCGAAGCAGTTCGCCGGCAGGTTCTTCAGGAAGTTCGGCGAGTTGCTGACGGGGACCGTCGAACATGCTGTCACGGCGCCGTCCTCTGCATCTTCATTGCCCGTTGCAACGCCAGCGTCTTCCGGCGGCCTGCCCATCGCCTGGATTCTCGCACTGGCGGTCTCGGCACTCGTCGGATTCATGGTCGGCCGCTCGCAGGGCGATGGCGGATCGGACTGGATGGGCATCGCCATTGGCCTCCTGATCGTCATCGTCGCGGCAGCGGGCTTCGAGTTCGGACGCAGGAGTGCGGCTCCGCAGATCGTTCTCGATGCCGCCTTGCTCGAACGCCTGCTGCGCGGAGACAGGCGATGAAGCCCGCACCGTTCGACTACTACACGCCGAAGACGGTCGAAGAAGCATGCACGCTGCTCGCCGAAGCGGGCGGCGGCGCGACCATCCTGGCCGGCGGTCAGACGCTGCTGCCGCTGCTCGCGCTGCGCATGAGCCAGCCGTTCATTCTCGTGGACATCAACCGGATCGGGAGCCTTCAGGGTGTGAGCCGCATCAACGGTGCCACGCGCATCGGCCCGATCACACGCCAGAACGAAGCCATTGCCGACAGCACGCTGCGTCAGGCGTTGCCGTTGCTGGTCACGGCGACGCGCCATGTGGGTCATCACCAGACCCGCAATCGCGGCACGATTGGCGGATCGATCGCGCTCGGCGAACCCGTGGCCGAACTGCCGGCTACGGCGGTTGCGCTGGGCGCCTCGGTGGAGGTGCGATCCGTGCGTGGCACGCGGCGCATTCGCGCCGAAGATCTGTACGTTGGGCCTTATTCCACTTCGCTCGAACCCGACGAACTGATCACGTCCATCGAATTCCCCGACTGGCCGGCCGACGCGATTACCGTCTTTCGCGAAGTGGCACAGCGTCCCGGCGATTTCGCACTCATCGGACTCGTAGGTTCACTCGCCGTCGAGAACGGGCGCGTCGATCGCGCGGGCCTGGCGTGGTTCGGCATGGGACCGACACCGATGAAGGCGCGCCAGGCAGAGCAGGCGCTGCTCGGGCAGGCCGTCGGCTCGCTCGATGTAAAAGCCATCGCCGAACTCGCCGTCGCCGACACCGCGCCCTTCGACGACCGTCACGCCTCCGCCGAGTATCGACGCACTGTCGGTCGACGCATTTTCGCCCGCACCCTGGGCGAAGCCCTGAACATGAGACACGCGGCATGAGCGAACACAGGATCGACGTGACGATCAACGGTCGCCGACAGCAGATGAGCGTCGAAGGCCGCAAGACACTGAGCGATTTTCTGCGCATCGACGCGGGCTGCACCGGTGTGCACGTGGGCTGCGAACATGGCGTGTGCGGCGCGTGCACGGTGATCGTCGACGGACTGGCCGTGCGCTCCTGCCTGATGCTGGCGGTGCAGGCCG
>CAZBKC010000184.1:0-6619 GCA_964492345.1 uncultured Steroidobacter sp.
TTCCTTGCCGACCGTCAACCGTCAACGGCCAACTGTCAACCCGCTTAACTAAGCACCATTGAGGTTATGCCGGACATAAGGGCCGGCGCGCGGATGAGATATCAACTGACGATGTGCTGCTCGCGAAGTCGCGCGATACGTTCAGCGTCGTAGTCGAGCGACTGCAGCAGCACGTCGCAATCGCTGTTCTTCGTCTGCATGACGGGTGGGTCATTGGTCGTGACGGAATAGCGCGGCGCCGGCGCCGGCTGGTCCACGCCATCGACGGTCACGAAGGTGTCGCGGGCGCGATTGTGTGCATGCTGCGTCGCTTCGACCATCGACAGCACCGGCGCGAAGCAGGCGTCCGTGCCTTCGAGCAGCTGGCACCATTCTTCCTGCGAGCGCGTGCGAAAGATTGCGGCCAGTTTCTCCTTGAGATGCGGCCACTGCTTCGGATCCATCTGCGGATCGAAATCGGCATCGGCCTCGAGATCCAGGCGACGTCGCAACTCCGCATAGAACGCCGGCTCGATCGCGCCGACTGAGATGTACCTGCCGTCGGCCGTGGCATACGTCTCGTAGAAGTGCGAGCCGGTGTCGAGCAGGTTCACGCCGCGCCGGTCCTGCCACATTCCCTGCGCCCTGAGACTCCAGATCATGCTCATGAGCAGCGCGGAGCCGTCGGTCATCGCGCAATCGATCACCTGGCCCTGGCCGGTGCGGCTCGCATGATGAAGGGCCGAGAGCATGCCGAACGCCAGCATCATGCCGCCGCCACCGAAATCGCCGACAAGATTGATCGGCGGCGTGGGCTTGTCGCCGGCTCGACCGAACGCATGCAAGGCGCCGGCGAGCGCGATGTAGTTGATGTCATGTCCCGCCGCCCGGGCGTACGGTCCGGTCTGTCCCCAGCCGGTCATGCGTCCGTAGACGAGACGCGGGTTGTCCTTCAGCAGCACGTCGGGTCCGAGCCCGAGGCGCTCCATGACGCCAGGCCGAAAACCCTCGATGAGTCCGTCCGCACTCTTCGCCAGATCGCGCACGACATCGATGCCGGCAGTCTGCTTCAGATCGACGCTGATCCATTTTCGCGACCGCGCCAGCACGTCGCGGGCCGGATCGAGCGATCCGGGCAGGACACCGGGGCGATAGACACGAATCACTTCGGCACCGTGATCGGCCAGCATCATGCCGGCAAACGGCGCGGGGCCGATACCCGCCATCTCTAGGATACGAATGCCTGCGAGCGGACCGGCCAAGAGGTATCTGCCTGCGTGGTGGTGAGATGCCGGCAGTGTACGTCGTGCCGCCGACCGCGGCACCCACTGCGTCGGTCGATACAGGGCGTCGGTCGATACAGGGCGTCGGTCGATACAGGGCTCAGGACGATGCAGCCGCTTCGTTTTTCTGTGCACCCCGCAGGTTCAGCCCGAACAGCCCCGCCTGCAGCACGATCAATGCCCACGCACCTTCGCTGAATCCCCAGACGACCCAGAGAACATTGCTGGCGATGAACAGCCAGAACCCGACTTTCCGGCGTCGGCTTCGTGTCGACCCGACGGCCCAGGCCGCTGCGAGCGTGACGACCATCACGGGCCATTGCAGCAGATCGAGGAATTCCATGCGTGCATCCCGTAACTGTTCGATGCCGCAATGAGCCGGCAGCGCGCGGAGTTCCGGCGGACTGCTGCCTATAATGAGCCGGTCCTGGTCTGCTGCGGATCGTCCATGCGGTGCATCCTCCCAGTTTCTTTCGCCGTGATCGCACTCTGTCTGCGGTTCGGCACGGCGGTTGCGCAGAGCGAGGAGCCGCAGACTCCTGCTGCCGAGCAACCGCAGATCACCGCGATCGCCCCGGCCTATATCCCCGAACAGGCCGATCAGGACGACCGCTTCGTCCAGCGGGTGCTGGAACGGTCAGTCCGCTTCGATCCCGATGGCGAGCTGGCGGCGGGGCTGACCCGGATTCACCAGGACATTCTCAGACTCGCCAGCGCGTACAGCCGCAATGAGCTTGCCTCGCTCACCGCACCGCACATCAACAGCCTCGAAAAATACTGGGATCTCCACGACCGGCGCCTGGATCGCTGGCAGGCCGATCTCCAGACATATACGGCGCGTTACTCGGTGGATGCGGCGGATCTCGCCAGGCGCCGGGCCGCATGGGAGGCGACATTGCAGTCGAGCACCGACAAGGTGGTCACCCCTGCGCTGCTGGAGCGGATCAACGACATCATCCAGCGCCTGGGAACGGCACAGACTGCCATTTCCGCTCCCCTCGATCAGGCCATCGATCTGGGACAACGGGGCAACCAGGTACGCGACGACCTCGACCGCGGCATGAAGGCGGTCCACAACGCCATTCATATGTACATGGAGCGCCTGTGGATGATCGACATGCCACCGCTGTGGCAGGTGCAGAGCGTCGCGTCCCGCAGCGTGGATCCGCTCGCCGCAGAGAATGCAGGTATTTCCGTCGAATCAAGCTTCCTGAAGCATTTCCTTGCCGAGAAATCACCGCAGCTGCTGGCGTTTGCCTTTGCCTGGCTCGCCATGCTGCCTTTGTTCCTGTGGTTTGCGTGGTGGGAACGTCAAAGGCGCGCAGCCGACGGCGATGACGCACCGGCTGCACCCATACTGCATCGACCTATTTCCGGGTGGATATTGCTGGGCGCACTGATCCTGCCGGTCGTGTTCGCCGAAGCACCGGTCGGCCTGCAGCAGGCCGCTCTGCTGGTCGGCCTGGTCCCCATGATCCGTCTGCTTCCCGTCGAAGTCTTCAAGCTGCTGCGCTGGCTGCCGTATGCCATCGTCGGTCTGTACTTCATTCATCGCACCCGGGTCATCGTCTGGGACGATCCTCTGTACTACCGGCTGCACCTGCTGATCCTCACTATCCTCACCGCATCCATGGTGCTGTGGCTGCTGGTCTTCCCGACACGCCACCCCTCGGCCCTGCAGGGGCGGCGGCGCACGTTGCTGCGCGTGCTCGGCTGGGTGGGGGTCGCGGCCCTCATGATGTCAGCCATCGCGAATGTGGTCGGCAACGTATCGCTCGCCGAAATGCTGGCGATCGGTGTGCTCGAGAGCACCTACATCGGCCTCGCCATCTATGCGGGAGTGTCCGCGTTGCTGGCCATGGGCAGCATCCTGCTCGCCGAGCCGGCCGCGGGCGGGACAGGATTCGTCGCGCGCAACGTGGCGCCGCTGCGTTCCGGGCTGCGCACGCTGATCGTCGTTGCCGCGATCGTTCTGTGGCTCGTGGTTACGATCAACGAATTCCAGATCTATCGTCCCACGGCGGAATGGCTGACCGCACTGCTGACCAGGCCACTGCAGATCGGCCAGCTCAGGATGACGCTGGGCGGCGTGCTGCTGTTCCTCTTCGGCGTCTGGGCGGCGTTGTGGATCGCACGAACAGTACGCGTACTGCTGCAGAACGAGGTGCTCGCGGGCATGCGGCTGCCGCCCGGGGTGGCGAACAGCGTCGCCTCCCTCACCTACTACGCGCTCATAGTGATCGGCCTGCTCGCCGCCCTGGTTGCCGCAGGTTTCGAACTCGGTCAGCTCACCATCGTGCTCGGTGCGCTCAGCGTCGGCATCGGCCTGGGCCTGCAGAACGTCGTCGGCAACTTCGTCTCCGGCCTCATCCTGATGTTCGAACGTCCCATCCGGCCCGGCGATGTCGTCGAGATCGGCGGAACGACCGGACGCGTGCGCGAAATAGGCATGCGTGCGACGACACTGCAGACATTCGAAGGCGCGGATGTCGTCGTGCCCAATGGCACATTGCTCGCCGGAAATCTGACCAACTGGACCCTGAACAACACGAATCGTCGCGTCGATCTCGATGTCGGTGTGTCCTACTCGGTCGATCCGCCTGCGGTCCAGCGATTGCTGGCGCAGGTCGCGCGCACGATCCCCGGGATCTCATCGCAACCGGAACCGGTCGTCCTGTTCCTGCGCTTCAATTCGAGTTCGCTCGACTTCGGCATCCGCGCCTGGACCAGCGACTTCGACAACTGGCGAACCATTCAGAGTGCGCTGGGCGTCGGGGTACATCGCGCGCTCAAGGAAGCCGGCATCGAGATTCCATTCCCGCAGCAGGATCTGCACGTGCGCAGCATCGGCGAGGACACCGATATCGCGCTGGGACGATTGAAACGAGACGGCGAAGACAGGAACGAGGCTGCAGGCGAGTAGACGAAAGGACCGTACGCCTGCGGGCCTCATGGAGAAAGAAGTGATGCACAGGGCACTGCCCTGCACATCACCTCGAGGATTTTTTCTTACTGCCAGTTGTTCTGCTGGCGGAATTCCCTGGCCTGGCGCTCAGCCTCGTCACGGGCGAGTCCATAGCGCTCCTGCAGCTTGCCGCTCAGGATCTCGGCATGGCCTTCCATCTGGTCGATTTCATCGTCCGTGAGCTGTCCCCATTTCTGTTTGATCTTGCCCTTCAACTGGGTGAAGTTGCCCTGGATGGTGTCTTTGTTCATACGGATCTCCGGTTTGTGCACGGGATGCGAATGCATCCCGCCCGTACCGAACGGATCTCACGGCGCAAAGTTCACGGCCAGACGCAAGCGATGCGTTGCCATCGGTGGAAACCTTACATCGATCCTGCCTGCGCGCTGTACGTACCCCGCACTGCCGCCGGCGTCCGTGCCTGCGACCCGCGTTCTTTCAGTACAATCCGCGCCTCGTGAATCCTGCAGTAACGAGGACAGGTTTGATGTTCCAGCGAATCGCGTCGCAAGCCGCAGCCGCACTGGTCCTCACACTCTGCATCGCGACCCCGGCGCGGGCACAGCAGACCGACGATCCGCAGATCGAATCCCTGATCGCGAGAATGACGATCGAGGAGAAGGCGGGACAGCTCACCCTTCTGGCGGATGCGACACGCAACTTCGCTGCCGACGTCAATCCAGAATTCGCGAGCCGCCAGGCGAAGACCCTGCAGGCCGATGTGCGCGCAGGGCGCGTGGGATCGCTGTTCAATGGCTACGGGGTCGCCGCCGGCAGACACACGCAGCGTATCGCCGTCGAAGGATCCCGGCTGAAGATTCCCCTGCTGTTCGGTGCCGACGTCATTCACGGCTTTCGCACCGTGTTTCCCATCCCGCTCGCCGAGGCCGCCAGTTTCGATCCGGCACTGGCGGAAGCGACGGCGCGCATCACCGCCATCGAGGCCACCGCGGCCGGCGTGCACTGGACCTTCGCACCGATGGTGGACATCGCACGGGATCAGCGCTGGGGACGCGTGGCGGAAGGTGCCGGCGAGGACGTCTATCTCGGCAAACTGTTTGCGGCCGCGCGCGTACGTGGATTCCAGGGAGCATCGCTGCTCTCCGGCGATTCGCTGCTCGCGACGCCCAAGCACTTTGCTGCCTACGGCGCCGTCGCCGCCGGCATGGATTACAACACCGTCGACATCTCGCCGCAGACGCTGCGCGAGATCCATCTGCCGCCGTTCAAGGCGGCATTCGATGCCGGCGCATTGACGACGATGAGTTCGTTCAATGACATCAACGGCGTGCCCGCCACGGCAAACCGCTGGCTCATGACACAGTTGCTGCGCGAGGAATGGAAATTTCCGGGATTCGTGGTCTCCGACTACACGGCCGACTATGAACTGATCAGGCACGGCGTCGCCGCCGGCGAACGCGATGCCGCGCGTCTCTCATTGAACGCCGGCGTCGACATGAGCATGCAGAGCGGCATCTACAACTCGCAGATCCCCAAGCTCGTGACCAGCGGCGAACTGCCGATCTCCGTCGTCGACGAAGCCGTGCGCCGCGTGCTGCGGGTCAAGAAGGCCATCGGCCTGTTCGACAATCCCTATCGCTCGCTGGATGCCGCCCGTGAAAACGCCGATATCGGCAAGCCTGAGCATCGCGCCCTCGCCCGCGACGCGGCGCGACGCTCCATCGTTCTGCTCAGGAACGAGAAGAACCTGCTGCCGCTGCAGAAGTCCGCGCGCATTGCGTTGATCGGTCCGCTGGGCGATGACCGCAAGAACCTGTTCGGACCGTGGACCCTCTTCGGCGACGATCGCGAATCCGTCACGCTCCGGCAGGGTCTGGCGAACGCCGGCATTGCAGCAGTCAGTATCGTGAAAGGGTCCGACATCGAAACTCCCATTCCCGGCGGCATCGATGCTGCCGTTGCCGCCGCGAAGGCCGCGGACGTAGTGCTGCTCGCCATCGGCGAAGGTGAAAAGATGAGCGGTGAGGCGCAGTCGCGCACGGCCATCGTCGTGCCGGAACCGCAGCAGCAACTTGCAGAAGCGGTGGCCGCCACCGGCAAGCCGATCGTGGTGCTCCTGAGCACCGGACGCGCGCTGGCATTGCAGGGCGCCGTTCGCGATGCCGATGCCATTCTCGTCAACTGGTTCCTGGGGTCGGAATCCGGCAATGCCATTGCCGATGTGCTCGTCGGCGATTACAACCCCTCGGCACGCCTGCCGGTCAGCTTTCCGCGCGAGTCCGGCCAGCAACCCTACTTCTACAATCATCGCAGCACGGGTCGCCCGGTCGTCCCCGACGACACGCCGGCCTTCAAGGCGCAATACCGCGAGACGCGCAATGAGGCGCTCTATTCCTTCGGTCACGGCCTCGGTTATTCGAAGTTCACTTAC
>CAZBKC010000185.1:0-6614 GCA_964492345.1 uncultured Steroidobacter sp.
GGAACGGCGCGTGCGGCAGCTCAAAGATCGAGAATGAAGATTTCACACAGAGGGCACAGAGATCACAGAGGGTAAAACCCTGCTCCTGATTCCTGCTTGTTCACCCTATGATCTCTGTGATCTCTGTGTGAAATTCCTGAATCCGGGTTCCCACACTTGCCTTTTGAGCCCGAGCCGCGACACTAAGCCGCTGACCCAGCGGCCAATGGCGAAGTGCTCATGGACTCACCCGTTCCGACGCTCATCACGCAGGCAAATCCCGTCGAACTGGTCGGGGCGACGATTGCACAGCTCGGTCGCATCATCCTTGGCAAGGAACGGCAACTGCGACTGAGCGTCGCGTGCCTGCTGGCGCGGGGTCACTTGCTGATCGAGGACATCCCTGGCGTCGGCAAGACGATGCTGGCCCATGCACTGGCGGAAACCCTCGGCCTGCACTACCAGCGCATCCAGTTCACCAGCGACCTTCTGCCGGCCGACATCATCGGCGTGTCGATCTTCGATCGCGAAACCAGCGAATTCCGTTTCCACAAGGGACCGATCTTTGCCCAACTCGTGCTCGCCGACGAGGTGAATCGCGCCACACCGAAGGCGCAGAGCGCGCTGCTCGAAGCAATGGAGGAACATCAGGTGACGGTCGACGGCCATACCTATCCGCTGGCCGCGCCCTTCTTCGTCATCGCAACCCAGAATCCCATGTACCAGATCGGTACGTTTCCGCTGCCGGAGTCGCAGCTCGACCGTTTTCTGCTGCGCATCGAACTGGGCTATCCCGACCCGACACTCGAACGCGAACTGCTGACCGGCCAGGATCGTCGCGACATGCTGGCGACGTTGCCGCCGATGCTGACACCGCAGCAGTTGCTGCTCATGCAGACGATGGTTCCCGCCGTGCACGCATCCGATGCGCTGCTCGACTACGTGCAGGCCATCGTGCGCCACACCCGCGAATCGCCGCACTTCGAGTCGGGGCTGTCGCCGCGCGCCGCGATTGCGCTGCTGCGTGCGGCGCAGGCGTGGGCGCTGATTCATGGCCATGCGGGCGTGTTGCCGGAGGATGTTCAGGCGGTGCTTCCCGGCGTCGTGGGGCACCGGCTGAAACCGCGTGACAGCGCCTCGGCGATCTCCGCCGCCGAGATCGGCGAGCGGGTGCTGAAGTCAGTGGCCATACCGTGAGGAGGGCTTGCTGGGCGCTGGGCCGCTGGCCCACAAGGAGGGCGAGCCCGGTTCTTTCTCTGGCCGATAGCCCAGAGCCCAGCGCCCAGCAGCCCTCTTTTTGGCCGTAGCCCTTCACCCGCTCGTGCCCTCGCTCGTCACCAAGCTGCGCCGCAAGACCCGCGCCTGGGCGCGCCGGCGGCATGGCATCGATCCCGATCCGGTCGATCTGTCGGGCCGGCGCATCTACATCCTGCCGACCGGGCTCGGTGTCGCGTTCGCGCTGATGCTGTTCGCGATGTTTCTCGGCGCGATGAACTACGGCAACAACCTCGCGCTGGCGCTGACCTTCGTACTGGGTTCGCTGGGCCTGACGGCGATGCACTACTGTCATCGCAACCTGGCCGCGATTCGCATCGCCTCCGCGGCGTCCGAACCCGTCTTCGCCGGCGAACAGGCACGCTTTCGCATAGCACTGGAGAATCGCGCGCCGCTGCCGCGGCACGAACTGATGATCGGCAACGATCAGGGCACATCGACACCGGTACGCATCGAACCCGACGGTCGCGCCGTGCTCACCCTCAGCGTTCCCGCAACCGCGCGCGGCTGGCTGTCCATCGACCACTTCGACATCTCCACGCGCCACCCTTTCGGACTGTTTCGTGCCTGGGCCTATCTCCACATGGATGTGAAGTGCGTGGTGTATCCGCGCCCCGCACCGCGCGGACTGCCGCCGCCGCCGGTCGAGACCGATGTCGGTGGCGCGCAGGATGCGGCGCGCGGCGATGAAGATTTCGCCGGGCTGCGCAGTTTTCATCCCGGCGATTCGCCGCGACACATCGCGTGGAAGGCGTATGCGCGCGGCCAGGACCTGCATGTGAAGATCTACGCAGGCACTGCCGTGACGTCGCACATGTTCGACTGGGAAAGCCTGCCGGCACTTGCCACCGAAGCACGCCTCTCGCAACTGTGCCGGTGGATCGAAGATGCGTACGCGGCAGGACATGCTTTCGGCCTGAAACTGCCCGGCCTTGAAGTGCCGGCGAACGTCGGACCCGCTCATCGGCAACGCTGCCTGACTGCACTGGCGCTGTTCGACGTGGAGGGTGGCGGAGCATGAGCGCGGCACTCGACGCAGCGCCGCGCTTCACACAGCAGCTTCTGTGGGTGGTCGGCGCCTTCGCGCTTGCGCTCGCGCCGCACATCCCGGATCTGCGCCTGTGGGTCGTGCTGCTGGCGTTGAGTGCGGTGGCCGTGCGGCTGCTCATCGCGCTTCGTCACTGGAAACTGCCGCCGAAAGCGGTACGCATCGCGATCGCATTCGCCGCGATGCTGGGCGTGCTCGCGAGCTATCGCACGCTCAATGGCCTCGAAGCCGGCACCGCGCTGCTCGTATTGATGGGCGGCATGAAACTGTTCGAAACTGCCAATCGACGCGATCTCACCGTGGTCGTGTTCGTCTCCTACTTCCTGCTATTCGCGGGATTCCTGTACGACCAGTCGTTGCTGCGCCTGCCGTGGATGCTGGCCACGGCCTGGCTGCTGACCGTGACGCTGATGCGCACGCATCAGACGGCGCCGATGAGCGTGCGCGAGGCGCTGTGGCAGACGGGCAGGATGGTGCTGCAATCGTTGCCGCTGGCCATCGCCCTGTTCCTGTTCTTTCCACGGCTGCCGGGCCAGTTCTGGGCAGTGCCGGGTCGCAGCGCTGCGGCCACCGGCATCGACGATGAGATGTCGCCGGGCGACATTTCGGAACTCAGCCTGTCGGGCGCCATTGCCTTTCGCGTGAGATTCGACGGCGAGATACCGCCTCCGCATCAGCGTTACTGGCGCGGTCCCGTGCTGCACGATTTCGACGGGCGCACCTGGCGCCGGCTGCAGCAGTTTTTCCCCGAGCAGCCCATCATCGCGACCGGCCCGGCCTATCGCTATGCGATCACCCAGGAGCCCAGCAACAGCGAATGGATCTTCGGCCTCGAAGCCGTCACCGCCTGGCCGCGCGAGCGGGCGCGACTCACTTTCGATCGACAGATACTCACGACCCGGATCTCCACCCTCAGTTCGTTCACGCTCGAATCGCGGCCCGAGTACCGGTCCGAAGGTCCGCTCGCGACCTCGACCCGCAATGCAGAGACACGCACAGGGGACCGCAATCCGCGGTCGAAACAACTGGCACAGGAACTCTACGCGCGCACCGGCAGTCCCGAAGCCTTCGTCGAAGCGGTGCTCGGTAAATTTCGTGAAGAAGAATATTTCTACACGCTCGAACCGCCGCGACTCGAAGCCGACTCGGTCGACGACTTCCTGTTCAACACGCGGCGCGGTTTCTGCGAACACTTTGCCTCCGCCTTCACGATGCTGGCGCGCGCCGCGGGCATTCCCGCACACGTCGTGCTCGGTTATCAGGGCGGTGAGCTCAATCCGCTGGGCGGCTATCTGATCGTACGGCAGTCCGACGCCCATGCGTGGTCGGAAGTCTGGATCGACGGCAAGGGATGGGTTCGGATCGACCCGACTGCAGCCGTCGCACCGGAGCGGATCGAACAGGGAATGGAAGCCGCACTGGGCGAAGATGAGCCCGTGCCGGGGCGCCTGCTGAAACGCTTCGACGCACTTGCGCAGATGCGGTTCGCCTGGGACGCGCTCAACACGTTCTGGAACAACCAGATCGTCGAATTCGGTGCCGGGCAACAGCGATCGATACTCGACTGGTTCGGCATCCAGGATGCCGACTGGGAGGCGCTCGGCATGGCGATGGTCATCGCGATGGCCACGTTCTTTGCGGTCCTCACGAGCTGGCTGGCCTGGCGCTATCGACCGCGCGAACGCGATCCGACCGTCCAGACCTATGCGCAGCTCTGCCGGCGGCTGGCACGGCTGGGTCTGACCCGGGCACTCCATGAAGGCCCCAGGGACTATCTGACGCGGGTCGCGCGGACACGTCCGGAACTGGCCGGACCGATCGAGGAAATCCGCGCGCTGTACATCGGTCTGCGTTACGGCCCCTCGCCGAGCATCGCACAGCTCAGTCGTCTGAAATTTCTCGTGAGCCAGTTGAAAGCGTGAGGACGGGAGCCATGGAACCGAGGAACCTCTGATTTACCCCAGACGCGCTTGCGTTGCCCTTCCAATCGTCTGAAGCAAGGCGCAAAGCGCAGCTCATATGTCGATATGAGCAAGCTTTGTAACGCAGCAGCAGACGATTCGAAGGGCAACCCATTGAAGGGTTGTTTACACATTAGACGGGACGAGTTCAGGGCCGCCCAGGGCGTTGTTACCGCTCGCTGGAGTACGTCAAGTACACGGCGCTCGCGGACGCCTAGCCCTGGGCGGCCCTGAACTCGTCGCAAGCGCGTCTGGGGTAAATCAGAGGTTCCCAAATGCCCGCCCTCCTCCTGGCCATCGCAATCGTCATCGGCGCCCTGTTCTGGTGGCTGGGCGTACCCGCCCTGCGCACCCGTCGACGCCTCGCGATCAGCCGCGAACCCATTCCGGCGCAGTGGCAGGAATGGATTCGACACGATGCACCAGCGTACTCGCGGCTGCCGGCGCAATTGCGCGAACGCCTGCACGGCCTGATCCAGATCTTCGTGCAGCAGAAATCGTTCGTCGGCTGCAACGGCCTGGAAGTCACCGGACGGATGAAGGTCGTCATCGCAGCCAATGCATGCCTGCTGGTGCTGAACCGTCCGGGTGTACCGCAAGACGGCCTGTATGACGATCTGTATTCAATCCTGATCTACCCCACGCCCTTCATCGTTCCGGACACCCACCGCCACTCGAACGGCCTCGTCAGCGAAGGCGCGCGCGTGCTGTCGGGTCAGGCGTGGGATTCGCGGCGAATCATCCTGTCGTGGGAAGACATCGAGCACGCTTCGAGCCTCGGCCACAACGTCGTCCTGCACGAGTTCGCGCACTACCTCGACATGGAGGACGAAACCATGGACGGCGCACCCGGACTCGCCACACCCGCCGACTTCCGCGAGTGGTCACGCATCTTCTGGGAGGAATACGACCGGCTGCGCGCCAACCTGCAGGCGGGCATCCCGGGCCTGATCGATCCTTACGCAGCAACGGCACCCGCAGAGTTCTTCGCCGTCGTCACCGAAGTCTTCTTCGGCCAGCCACACGAACTGGAACAGCAGCATCCGCAGCTGTATCAGCAACTGCGCAAGTACTACCGGCTGGATCCGGCGCGGTGGACCCAAGGAGAGCCGCAAAAGACCGCATAAAAGAAGTCAAAAATCTTCTCTTTCATGCGGTCCTTTGCGGCCTCTTCTCTCTTGCAGCCACGACCAGCATCGCGCCGCCGGCAACGAACAGGATGACGATCGACAGGATCGCGGTGCGCGAACTGCCGGTGACGAGCGCGGTGATGCCCATGAGGAACGGGCCGAGCACGGCGGCGAATTTGCTCATCATGTTGTAGAAACCGAAGAACTCGCCCGCGCGGTCCGACGGAATCAGGCTGCCGTAGTACGAACGGCTCAGACTCTGGATGCCGCCCTGCACGCAACCGGTTGCGGCGGCCATGATGAAAAATTCCCTGGCCGTGTCGAGCACCGTTGCGTAGATCGTCACGCCCGCGTACACGGCGATACAGATGAAGATGCCCACGACCGGGCTGATGCGCTGTCCGATCCATCCAAACAGCAGCGCCGCCGGAAAGCCGATGAACTGCACCATGAGGATGGCCTGGATCAGGCTGGATGACGGCAGCCCGATCGCGAGCCCGTAGTCCACGGCCATTTTCTGGATGGTGTTCACGCCGTCGATGTACATCCAGTACGCGAGCAGAAAGAACACGATGCCGCGGTACTTGCGCACCTCGCGCACCGTCGCGGCCAGCTCCGCGAAACTTTGCCGCAGCGTCGAGCGTGTCGGATCGGCCGGCGCAGCGGCGCGCTCGCGCACGAACAGGAAGATCGGAATCGCGAACACGCCCCACCACACCGCGGCCGAAATGAACGATGCCTTGACCGCCGCGGTGACATCCGCGAAGCCGAAGAACGCCGGATCCAGCGTCATCCACACATTGATCGCCAGCAGGATGCCGCCGCCGAGATAACCGACCGCGTAACCCAGGCCCGACACCGTATCGAGCCGATCGCGCGGCGCCACGTCGATGAGCAGCGAGTCGTAGAAAATGATGCCGCCCCAGAAGCCGATAGAGCCAAGCGCGAACAATACCGCGGCCCATTGCCAGTGCCCCTGAGCCACGAGCCCAAGACCGGCCGTCGCAACAACCCCGAGCAGCGTAAAGCCAAGCAGGAATTTCAATCGCGACCCGCCCCGATCGCCGAGCGTCCCGAGCAGCGGCGCCATGATCGCAAGCAGAAAGCTTGCTATGCCATTGACCATGCCGAGCCAGAACGTGCTCTCGGTCGCGGAGACTTCGGCACTCCAGTACTGTTTGAAGAACACCGGAAAGAACACGACCATCACCGTGGCCGCAA
>CAZBKC010000186.1:0-2006 GCA_964492345.1 uncultured Steroidobacter sp.
TCTGGTCAGGGTGGACCAGAAACACAATCTCATAATGTCGCATTGCTGCTCCTTGTGGGGATGCTTCCCGGGGTGATTGATTCCGGTGAAGCAAGGAGTTACGGATCGATTGACCGCTGCACCCGGACCCCGGGCACAAAACGGGCGCGAATGGTAGCGGAAGCCTTATCCCGGACGCAACCGAAGAGACGGAGTCCACACAGAGAACACAGAGTTTCCGAGCAGAAAGAAATTCTTTCCTCTGTGCCCTCTGCGATCTCTGTGTGAATCAGGGTCTTATCTCCTCTGCCGCAACGCCTCGTAGAGGACGACACCCGTTGCGACCGAGACATTCAGGCTTTCCACTACGCCCTTCATGGGGATGCCGACCAGGGCATCGCAGTTTTCCCTGGTGAGGCGCCGCAAACCCGGCCCTTCGGCGCCGAGAACGATCGCCAGCGGACCGTTCAGATCGGTCTCGTAAATCGACTTGGTTGCCTCGTCGTCGGTACCCACGATCCAGACCTGGCGCTCCTTGAGCCAGCGCAGGGTACGGGCGAGGTTCACGACCTGGATGAGCGGCACCGTCTCTGCGGCGCCCGAGGCAACCTTGCGCACGACCGGCGACAGGCCAGCGGCGCGATCGCGGGGCACGATCACAGCAGTCACACCCGCTGCGTCTGCCGTGCGCAAGCAAGCCCCGAGATTGTGGGGGTCCTGGACGCCATCGAGGACCAGCAGCAATGGCACGGCAGCCTTGTCGAGCAATTCGTCGAGTGCTCCCTCACCGAGCACACCCGCGGCCTTGATCTGCACACAAACACCCTGGTGCCGATCGCCGGCAGCCAGTCGATCCAGCTCATTGACATCCCGATGCGCAATGCGAACCCCGGCGGCATTCGCGAGCTTCGTCACTTCTGCGACGCGTGCGTCCTCCCGTCCCTTCTGCAGGATCAACAGCGACGCTTTCTCGGGGCGCTGTTGCAGCAACGTCCGTACTGCATGCAGTCCGAACACAATTGCCGCATCGCTCATCGCCTGCCTCGCCGGCGTGCCCAGGGACCGCGCACCACAGGCGGTGCATTTCGCGTCTCAGCCAGTTCAAAGTCGATCTTGCGTTCATCGATGATCACGTTGATCAGTCGCACCCGTAAGTGATCACCCAGCCGGAACACCCGACCGCTGCGCGCACCCACCAGGCGGTAGCCCGACTTGTCGCGGGAGAAGTAATCGGAACCGAGCGCGCTGACATGCACGAGGCCATCGATCTGCAGCCCCTTTGCCTGCACGAATAGTCCGAAGTCGACAACGCCTGTGACGAGGGCATCGAACTCTTCGCCGATCTTGTCCTGCATGTACTGGCACTTCAGCCAGGACATGGCGTCGCGGGTCGCCTCGTCGGCACGTCTCTCCGTGAATGAAGTCTGCTGACCGAGTTCGGCCATGCGCGACTCGCCGTATTCAAAGTTGCCGGCATTGCCGCCGCGAAGCACATGACGGATTCCCCGATGCACCAGCAGATCCGGATAGCGCCGGATAGGCGACGTGAAGTGCGCGTACTCCGTCAGCGCCAGGCCGAAGTGACCGATGTTCTCCGGCTGGTAGCTGGCCTGCGGCATCGTGCGAATGACGACGGTCTGAATCAGGTGCGCCTCTTCGTTGCCGGCGACCCGCTGCAGAACTTCATTGAGATCCTGCGGTTCCAGCTCGCGATCGCGCGGCAGTTCGATGGCGAATCCGCGCAGGAATTCCCGCAGTTTCTCGAGACGCTCCTCTTCCGGCTGGCCGTGCACACGGTACAGCGCGGGAATGCGATGCTTGCGCAGAAATTTTGCGGCTTCGACGTTCGCCGCGATCATGCATTCCTCGATCAACCGATGCGCGTCGTTGCGCGGTTGCTCGACGAAGGCGGCAATGCGCCCCTCCGTATCGAATCGCACCTTGAGTTCCGGTGCGTCGAAATCCAGTGCGCCCCGCCGCAATCGGGCTGCATGCAGTGCGCGAAACAGATCGTGCAGGTTGCGTAG
>CAZBKC010000186.1:2016-6594 GCA_964492345.1 uncultured Steroidobacter sp.
ATCGGTAACAGAACCTGGGTTCGCCAGCCACGCCGCGGCTTTCGTATAGGTCAGGCGCGCCTTCGAGTTCATCAGACCCTCGAAGAATCGCGAGCGCGTGATCTTGCCTTGCGCATTGACCCGCATTTCGCAGCACAGGCACAGCCGATCCACTTTTGGATTGAGCGAGCACAACCCGTTCGAAAGCGCCTCGGGCAGCATCGGCAACACGCGGTTCGGAAAATAGACCGAGGTGCCTCGATGCTGAGCTTCCTGATCCAGGGCGGACCCTTCGGAGACATAGCTGGCGACGTCGGCGATCGCAACGATGAGACGCCAGCCGCCACGTACCTGCTCGCACCACACGGCATCGTCGAAATCACGCGCATCTTCGCCGTCGATGGTGACCAGTCCGACGTCGCGCAGATCTTCTCTGCCCCGCTTTGCGGCTGCGCTGACTGCGTGGCCATACGCCTGTGCCTGCGCAACCGCTTCGGGCGGGAATTCAAACGGCAGGCCGTGCGAGTGAATCGCGATCTCGGTTTCCATGCCCGGCGCTGCGTGTTCGCCGAGCACCCTCACGACATGCCCGAGAGGCTGGGCCGTCCTGGAAGGTTGTTCGACGACCTTCACGAGCACGACCTGGCCTGCGCGCGCCTCACCGACGCGGTCGCGCGGCACGAGCACGCGATGGCCGATGCGCGGATTGTCCGGAACGACGAAGCTGATGCCGGATTCGTCGTAGAGCCGACCCACGATTTCCGTGGTGCCGCGCTCGAGTACTTCGACCACCGTGCCTTCCGGGCGACCGCGTTGATCGGTGCCGCTCACGCGCACGGCGACCCGATCGCCGTGCATCACTTCGCGCATCTGACGATAGGAAAGAATGATCGGCGCAGAGCGATCGTCCGGATGCACGAACCCGTGCCCATCGCGATGGCCGCTGACGGTGCCGACCGTCAAGGTCAGCCGTTCCCGGAGGCAGTACTCGTCGCGTCGGTTCCTGACGAACTCGCCGGCGTGAAGAGCCGCATCGAGCTGAGACTGCAATCGGGTACGTTTGGCGGGGGTTGTCGCCCCGACTCTGACGGCGAGTTCATCGAATTGCAGCGGACGCCCTGCGTCGGTGAGAGCAGCAGCAACGGAGAATGCTGTGTCAGCCGGGGTCGTCGCCCGCGGTCGCGGGCTTTTCCGGCTTTTGGCCGGTGATGACTTCGTTGTTTTGTTTTTGCGTTTCATAACAGTTGGTTGAGGCTTGAACAGTGCCACGGCAGGCAGCGCTGCGCGCGCGGGTCGATGCGCAAGAATGCGCGGTTCGCTTCAGGAGTTCACCTAAGCTTTTTCCGGGTCGGGGTTCGTGGCCGAAACCTCCCACACGGTCGATGTTGTTCATTGACACTCCCGGGTGTCATCGGTAGATTTGCGCGCCTTGCGGGGCCCGGCCCCTTCCCTCCCCTTGCCCAGGTGGCGGAATTGGTAGACGCGCTGGTTTCAGGTACCAGTGGAGCGATCCTTGGAGGTTCGAGTCCTCTCCTGGGCACCACTTGATTCGTACAGATCATGGTCCGCCGATCACTGCGGCGACCAGATCCATCACGTTCGTCCCCGTCGGACCCGACCGGTACAGGTCTCCCATGCGATCGAGCAGCGGGTAGGCATCGTTGTCCGCAAGGTGCGCATGCACATCGCTGCCCGTTGCGAGTGAACGAGCCAGAGTTGCGGTATCGGCGAAGGCGCCAGCGACATCGGTCGGACCATCGGTCCCGTCGCTGCCGGCCGCGAGCAGGGTGATGTTGCTCATGCCCTGAAGCGCGAGTCCTGCGACGATCGCGAATTCCTGATTGCGTCCACCCATGCCACGACCCTGGACCTGCACGGTCGTTTCTCCGCCGGCCAGCACGACCAGGGGCGCCGTACCGGCGCTGCGTTTCGCAGCCAGTTGTCGCAGCGTATGTGCGAAGTTTCGTGCAGCCTCGTGTGTAGAACCCGCCATCCGGTCAGTAACGATGTCGACGACGCAGCCGCGAGCCCTCGCGAGGGAGGCTGCAGCGTCGAGTGCCGTGCGATTTCCAGCGACGATCCGATAGCAATCGTTCATGCCGGCTGGCACGTGGGGTTCATTGGCATCGACACCCTGGCGCAGATACGCCAGCACGGAGTGGGGCATCGCACGAGAGAGCCCGTACCGTTCGATGATCGCAAGCGCGTCATGGAACGTCGATGGATCGGGCACGCTCGGCCCAGAGCCGATGGTAGAGGGGTCGTCTCCGATCACGTCAGAGATCGCCAGGGTGCAGAACGTCTCTGCGCGACAGCGACGACGCAGCCGACCGCCTTTCACGTCAGACAAATGCTTGCGAACGACATTGATCTCGGCGATCGCAGCGCCGCTGGTGACGAGCAGACGATTGGCGAGTGCCTTGTCATCGAACGGAACACTGTCAATGGGCATACACAACAGCGACGACGCGCCGCCGCTCAGCAGGAAGAACACGACGTCCTGTGGTCGAGCAGAATCGACGAGGCGCAGCAGGGCATGCGTCGCCTCAACGCTGGTCGCGTCGGGAACCGGATGTGCCCCTTCGCGGCACTCAATTCGTCGAAGCGCACCGGCTCCACCCTGTTTGACGATCACCAATCCGTGGTCGATGCGATCCCCGAGAACAGACTCCATCCCTGAAGCCATGGAAACCGCCGCCTTGCCGGCACCGACCACGATGACTCGTCCTTCGTTCGCTGGCAGCTCGAGTGCCGCTGAGCCGCCGGGGCCGGCATACACCCATCGACCACCCTCGACACGGGAGATCGTAGGAATCACCCGGTCGCCGCGCGCAGCGTTCACAGCCGCGGTAAACAGCTGTGCAAGAAAATTTCGCGCTGCGCTGTCGGTGGTGTGGTTCAAGACACCTCGAGGCCGACGAGGGGCCTTGGATACGGGGCCCTCATCGAATACCGCACGGCGTGCTTTGCAGAGAAGCACCCCACGCAGCATCGCGGAGATCGTCAGTCGAGCGGGTTGCGGACAATGATGGTCTCGGCCCGATCCGGGCCCGTTGAAATGATGGCGATCGGAGCATCGACCAGTTGCTCGAGGCGGCGCAGGTACGACTGTGCGTTCGCAGGCAAGGCATCGAACGACTTCACACCGTACGTACTTTCCTTCCAGCCGGCATGCTCTTCGTAGATCGGCTCGCAGATGGCCAGTGCTTCAGCACCCACCGGCAGGATGTCGCGGCGCTCCCCGCGGACCTTGTAGCCAACAGCCACGCGGACGGTGTCGAGACCATCGAGTACGTCGAGCTTGGTGATGCACAGACCCGAAATGCCATTGAGTTCGACGACGCGACGCAATCCTGCCGCGTCGAACCAGCCACAGCGACGCGGCCTGCCCGTGACGGAACCGTACTCGTTGCCCTTTACGCGCAGATGTTCGCCGACTTCGTCATCCAGTTCCGTCGGGAACGGACCGCTGCCGACGCGGGTCGCATAGGCCTTCGCGACGCCGAGCACGTAGTGAAGGTGTTGCGGACCGACGCCGACACCGGCCGACGCCTGACCAGCGACGCAGTTGCTCGAGGTGACGAAGGGATACGTGCCGTGATCGACATCCAGCAATGCAGCTTGCGCACCTTCGAACAGCAGGCGCTTGCCGGCCCGAATCAGCGCATTCACTTCGGCTGAGACGTCAGCAACCATCGGCCGCAGCAGTTCGGTGAACTGCATCGCTTCGTCCAGCGTCTTCTGGAAATCGATCGCGTCGACCTTGAAGTAGTTGCGCAGCACGAAGTTGTGATAGTCGAGCACCTCGCCCAGCTTTGCGGCAAACCGCTCACGCGCGAAGAGGTCCTGAACGCGGATGGCGCGACGCGCGACCTTGTCTTCATAGGCAGGCCCGATGCCGCGACCAGTCGTCCCGATCTTGGCGGCGCCCATTGCAGTCTCGCGCGCCTGATCGAGCGCAACGTGATACGGAAGAATCAACGGGCACGCTTCGGAAATCCGCAACCGCCTGGTCGCATCGATACCGGCACGCTGCAATTCGCCGATCTCCTCGAAGAGCGCCCTGGGCGACAGCACCACGCCGTTGCCGATGAAGCAGGTCACGCCGTCGTGCAGGATGCCTGACGGAATCAGTCTCAGAACCGTCTTGCGACCATTGATCACAAGCGTATGGCCGGCGTTGTGGCCACCCTGGAAACGCACGACTGCGGATACGCGATCGGTGAGCAGATCGACGATCTTGCCCTTGCCTTCATCGCCCCATTGGGCGCCGATCACTACCACGTTCTTGTTCATAGGAGCACGCAGAAAATATCCGGTCAGGAGCGCACGGCATACAGGAGCACCAGCCCCAGCACCATGCTGATGAGACCCCAGATGCGCAGATGCTGATCTGCAAACTGCGCCATGGTCAGCAAGAAGCGTTTCATGGCCTGGGGGTTGACGAACGGCATGATGCCTTCGAGCACGAGATAGAGCGCAAACGCTGCCAGCAGATCAGACCAGTTCATACGACCCCGCGGATACGAATGGATCGCGCCGAGGGCGCCGGATCGTCGCAAACAACTCAGCGCTTGGTGGACCGGTTGAGGTACTTGA
>CAZBKC010000187.1:0-6585 GCA_964492345.1 uncultured Steroidobacter sp.
GACTACTGCCCACGTCATCGCTACGTGTGGCAGTAGTCTGCTCACGGCCCCTTGAATAGCTCCGACAGCGGTAAGCCTAGCTTCTCGCTGATGGAGTGCAGGAGGAGCAGCGATGGGTTTCCTGTGCCGCGCTCAATATGTTCTAGCGTGTGCACGCTGATACCAATCTCTCGAGCGAGAGCTTCCTTGGTGCGGCAAGTCCGCAGGCGGTGCTGCCGGACTGCTCTTCCGAGACGCTGCAGTACCACAGGCTCCGATGCCACTTCTGTAACATAGTCTTCTGGCATGACGCACGAGCCAGCGGGTCCGGTCATTCAGGTTTCCGGCGTGGCTTGTTCAGCGGGCGTCGTTCTCACCGCCGTACGGCTAGTGCAGGTCGCTAGTTTCGTCGTTCGGCCGCAGCGAACAGTTCACCTAACGTAACTTTAAGCGTCGTTGCGATCGCAAGAAGGACCAATACCGAAGGGTTATAGGCGCCGCGTTCAATCCTGCCAATCACATTCGGGTGAACGCCAGCTCGGTCGGCGAGTGATTCTTGGCTCAAGTTCAGCTCCTTACGCCGTGTGCGCAATTCTTCACCAAGGCAACGAAGGAGGCTCTTAGCTCGCACGCGCTAAGAGTCCTTCCTTAGACATTAAAGTGTCCAGACACTATAATGTCAATTATGATTTCGCCAATGGTAGTGATGCCGACTTCGTGCCGCGTGTCAGAAAAGCAGGTGACGAAGGTTGCATCCCGGTGCCCGAGTGCTGCTAGTGAAAGGGTTCTGCTGAGGAACGCAGCTCGCCTACGGCGCTTCTTCCTGCGCCGACTGCCGGCCTCACGTGAGGACGCGGATGACCTGACCCAGGAAGTCTGTGCGCGATTTCTGGCTATCCGGCACTGGGCGAGCGTGGCTGATGCCGACCGATACCTGTTCGGCATTGCGCGGCACGTGCTGGCGGACTTTCTGACGCAACGTCGCGCGCGTCGCGAAGTGTCGCTCGATTCGATGGAGGGGTTGGAGGAGGGTGACGCTTGGTCGCCTGCCGTTGTCCACGATCCCGCGGCTGCTGTCAGCGATTCGAATCTCTTGCAGATCCTGCTTGAGCGGTTGTCGGTATCGCAGCGGGCAGTACTCCTTGCGCACGAGGGCATTGGCTACTCTTACAGGGAGGTCGCCGGTCGGCTTGGATTCACGGAGCAGACAGTGGAAACGTACCTGAAGAATGCCAAGGCGTATTTGCGCAGTCTGCGGGTCTATCGTTAGGTCGTTCAACGCGCTGCAGGTGACGTGTGAGGATGCGCGCGGCCGAACGCAGAGTCCGTAATGGATAGCAATGCAGAGTGCCTTACGAGGGCTTTTCGGGATCGGCAGCAGGATGAGCTGGAACCGACTCGCGATGAGCGGTGTCTTGCAGCAAGAGTTCTTCTCGCAGTACGCCAATCTCGCGGGGAGCGGCAATGCCCAGTTGGATCTGGGATCCCCTCTGTGCGATGACGGTGATCGAGATGCTATCGCCGATCTGAATCTTCTCGCCGATGCGACGCGTGAGAATGAGCATGGTCCCTCCGTGGATCAGGTGTGTGCGCAGATAGCATAGCGAAGCTGTGCTCAGGTGCGAAGCGCGATCGTTGAAACAGGGAGTTTTGGATTATGTTGATGCCCGCTGGGCGGCACAGGATCGTGATTGGGCTCACAAGTGTGTGTTTGATGGGCACTGCCGGAGACCAGGCGTAGCAGCAACTCGTCGGTGCAGGCCAGGAGCACTTCGCGCAGATGAAGTGGCTTGGCCTGCAGCCAGCTTCCGAATTCCTCGGCCTCGGCTGGGTTGAGCGACGCGAAGTTCAGGGTCCAGAAGGCGGCCGATTGGGCTGCGATCACGAGATCCCCATCGAGCCCGTTTGGTGAACTGGCCTTCACGCGCCCGCAGCGTATCAGTGCGCGCGCCTGCGTCAGATACGCCATTCGAAGTCCATATGCCACGCTTGCGTTGTGAGGCCGAAGTTCTCTGGTCGCGATGACATCCTCCAGCGTGTCCCGGTGGGGTTGGGGAAGCCGGGCGATGCTCTGACATAGCACGTCGAGCAAGGCGTGGAGATGCAGCGGAGGAGGTCGTTCGAGTGAGGGGTGTCGGATGATCGGGCGACTAGCTCGATGCAGGCAGACCAATACACATCGCCAAGGATCGGTGCGGGTGCAGTCGACGGGCAGATGCTGCAACTGCTTGAAGCTGGCAGAGACCAGATCGCCCAGATCGGCCGGATCTTGCCAGTGGCGCAATAAATGGCAGACGAGCTGGCGATGCATACGTTCCACGACTATCGGCGCCGGTGCACGTGAGCTTTTGTTCTGGTCGGATATCTGAGAGCGCACTCCGGCTACTCGCTTCCATGGTCCTGGCTGCCTTCGCAGCGATTTCTATTTGTCGTTGCTGAATGGAAAAGTCGGGATGGAAATTTCTCATCCCAACTTTTTCCTCTGTGAATGACTCAGTCTCCCAGCGAACGCACATCGTGCGACGCACCTGGCGGATCAGCTAGGAACAACACACAAGGGGGGGCTGGATGATGATGAAGCCGGTGAGCAGGTCCATGCGTCGGATGGGTTGGTCGATGCTGGTAGCAGTGGGGAGTGTGGTCGCCATGACGGCGCCGGCCGAGGAAGGCATGTTCGCGGGTGAGCGAGTAGAGCTTGAAGAGATCGTCGTGACCGGTTCACGGCTGCGCCTGGGAGAGGTAGAGGGGGTCTCACCGGTGACGATGTTCAATCGGGCAGAGATCGATGCACTGGGCGTGTCGAGTGTGGCGGATGTGATGAAGTTCTTGCCGCAGCAGCCCTACAATCGGCCGGACTTCTATCGGGCCGATGGCGCGAAGTTCGCGGAGTTGCGCGGGCTGGGTGCTGACACGACGCTAGTGCTCGTCAACGGCCGGCGTACCGTGCCGTCGGCGTCGAGCGCCGTCGCCAACGCGTTTGATCTCAACTCGATTCCATTGGCGGCGGTGGAGCGGGTCGAGGTGCTGTCGGATGCGGCATCGGCAGTGTATGGCGCCGATGCGGTGGGCGGTGTGGTGAACATCATCCTCAAGCGGGCGGTGGAGCAGCCGGTCGTGGATCTGCACTACGGTGCTGCGCGCGGCGGTGCCGAGGAACAACGAGCGTCGTTCAGTGTCGGTCATTCCGGGGAGAGGCTGCGCGGCTCGGCGATCCTGGACTACTTCCATACCGATTCGCTGCTGGGGCAGGATCGCTCTCTGTGGCGCGACCAGGACTATCGGCGGTTTGGTGGCACCGATCAACGCTCGACGAACAGTAACCCGGGCAATGTGAGTTCGCGGTCGGGCGGAAACTTGCCGGGGCTCAACTCGCCGATCGCCGCGGTGCCGGTTGGCAGTAGCGGCGAGGGATTGACGCCGGCTGATTTCGTGGCCACGGCCGGGCAGCGCAATCTGGAGAGCCTCGCGCGCTACGACGCGATCGTCCCGGAAGTGGAGCGCATGAGCGCGGTGCTGTTCGGCGAGTTTGAATTCCGGCCCGAGTTCGTCGTGTTCGGCGAAGCGATGTATGCCAAGCGTGATCGCGACAGCGCGTCGGCGCCGCCAAGCGTGGCGAGCCGGCCCGTGCCAGCCTCGAACGCCTTCAATCCATTCGGTGTGCCGGTGACCTCGAATTTCCTGGTGGAAGGGATTGGACCACGGCATTCGAAGGTCGAGAGCGAGTTGTTACGGGGCGTGGCCGGAGTGCGTGGTCAGCTGGGCACTTGGGACTGGGAGGTTGCGATGCTCGGTAGCCGGGAGGAGGCGTCGAGCTGGACGGAAGGTGCGCTCAATGCGATCGCACTGGCGCAGTCGCTGGCGTCATCGGACCCCGCGCTGGCACTGAATGTGTTCCAAGATGGGCCCGGTGGCAGCCCGACATTGCTGCGCTCCCTGGTCGCTTCACCCACGGTGGCGGAGTACGTCTCCGATGGCTCGCTCGCCAATGCCTTCGTGCGCGGCTCGCTGGGTTCGCTGCCGGCCGGATCGGTGGAGGCGGTACTGGGTGCCGAGTGGCGGCGCGATGCGATGTATTACGACAGCACCTTGTTCGTCGATGAGAATCGCCATGCCGTTGCGGGCTTTGCAGAAGTCAATGTACCGCTGGTGAGTGCGGCCATGGAATGGCCGGGCGTGCACCGGCTGTCCTTGAAGCTCGCCGGTCGCTACGACGAATACAGCGACTTCGGAAATACCGTCAATCCGCAGTACGGACTCGTCTGGATGCCGGTGCAGGATCTGACCTTGCGCGCGTCCTACGGCACGAGCTTCCGGCCACCGTCACTATTCGAGCTGTATGCGCCGCGGGTGTCGCTGCCGCTGCCCGTGAATGATCCGCGTCGCAACAATGAGATTGCCGATGCCACGGCGATCAGTGGCGGCAATCCCGATCTGCTCCCGGTGGAAGGCGAGTCACTGACGGCCGGTTTCGTGTGGACGCCGTCGGCGATGTCGGGTCTTAGGGTGGCTGCCTCCTGGTGGCAGGTCGAACTCGATCAGCGTGTGTCATTCCTGCCGTATCAGGTCGTGCTGGCGTACGAGTCCATCTTCGCCGATCGGGTGGTGCGTGCGGACCCTTCTGCCGCCGATGTCGCTGCGGGATTGCCGGGGCCCTTGGTGAGCGTCGACATTTCCCGCGTGAACTTCGGTCGAATCGATACGCGGGGCGCGGATGTTTCCGTGAACTACGGCTTCGAGTCGAAGAGTGGTGAGTGGCGGCTGTCGCTCGCCGCCACTTGGGTCGATCGCTACTTGAGCGATGAACTGCCTGGGCAGGCACCGACCAATCGAGTCGGGGTCGCGAATGTCTTCGGGACCATTACGCGCTGGACAGGCAATGCCGGTGTCAACTGGACGCGCGGTCCGTGGGGCGCCGATGTCATTGGACGCTACGTGGCCGCGTATGACGATGCGGTCGGTGTAGCCGCCGCGCCGACGGGTCGGCGGATGCCTGGCCAGACCTTCGTCGATGTGCAACTGCGCTGGGACAGCGCAGGATCGTCAGGCACAACGAGTGCCTGGTGGGGCGGATTGCGGTTGACGCTCGGTGCCTCGAACGTTCTTGACGTAGCGCCAGACTACTCGGAGATCGGCGGGACCTTGGGGTTCGACACGTCGCAGGGCGATCTTCGGCAGCGCTTCCTGTACGTCGATCTGTCGAAGCGGTTCTGACACATGCGGGGGCATCTCTTGATCTGGCCCTGCATGGCCGGGCTGTTGCTGAGTGCAGGTATTGGTAGGGTGGCTGGCGAAGGATCCTCCGCGCCGATCGAATTGCTGACTCCCCAGAAAGCCATCGAGACCGTGCGGTTCATGGTCGATGCGGATGCCGCATCGACCGAGAACCCGCATGGTGCGGTATCGCTCTCGCCGGACAAGCGCACGTGGGTAGCGCGCTTGGTGCGCGGCGATGTGGCTCGCAATGGCGTGTGGATGGAGATGGTGGGGGGCAGCCGGGCGTCGCTCGGGGACGCTGCGCGAACACGCACGGTTGCAAGGCTCTTCAGCAGCGGGCTGGGCGCCGGCGGTGGGCGGGCCGGTGCCAACCAGGACACCTCTTCCTGGGCCAGTCCGCTGCGCTGGCTGGACAATGACTCGGTGGTTTTCCTGTGGAGCGATGCACAGGGACGGCGGCAGGTGATGCGCGTCAATGTGCGCACGGCGCAGGTGCAGGCACTCACAGCGCATGACACGGGCATCCTGAACTTCGACATCGCAGATGACGGCACGTTGTTGTACAGCGCGGTAACGCAGGACCAAGCCAGCCGGATCGAGTCTCAGTTGCGAGCAGGGTTTGTGATCGATGGGCAGACGGATGCGACCTCGGTCATGCAGGGCCGCGTCAACGAAGGCTCCTACATCGATCGGCTGTGGCGAACGCAGTGGTTCGTGAAGCGGAATGGCACGCCGACAATGCCGGTTCGGATAGCACAGCGTGAGTTCAGTCCGAATCAGCTGGAGCGTGCGTGGCTGTCGGGGCAGGGCCGTTGGGCGCTGGTGAATGCGGCGGCGCCAGAGCTTCCGATGTCATGGGATCGCTATAGTGAACCACGAATGGTGCAACGTCTGAAGAATGCCCGCATCAATGCCTACAGCATGCTCGGCCGGCTGGTGCATCAGCCATGGGTAGTGGACACCGAGACGGGTGCATCGCGGGCACTGTGGGACGCCCCGGCTGACCCCGGTTCGCTGCACAGTGCTTGGTCGCCAAGCAGTGATGCCGTAATTCTGGCGCCGACCTTCCTGCCGGCACAGGACCCCGATCCGCGGGGTCTGCAGGGAGCTGCGGCAGCGGTCGTCGACCGGGTCACCGGTCGCTACCAGATCCTGCCCATCGATCTGTGCGATCAGATCGTCACGCGCGTGCAATGGAGTGCGTGGAATCGCGTGCAGTTGGAGGTCGGGCCGCGAGGCAGGCCACAACTCGTCGAGTTCAGGCAGATGGCCGGTCAGTGGCGGCGTGTCGAGGCCGTGGTGTCCGCTGCGACGGGCGTGCGGCTTGAGATCCGGGAGGGCATCGACACGCCGCCCGTTCTCGGCAGCCGCGCCACCCATCTGCGCACCGCG
>CAZBKC010000188.1:0-3238 GCA_964492345.1 uncultured Steroidobacter sp.
TCTACACGCCGATGGAGAAGCGCGATGCGGTGACGGCGCTGTATGTCATCGACGCCGAGATCCGCGAATCGGCACAAAGCGCCAATCACGACGTCGCGCACACACGCCTGCAATGGTGGCGGCAGGAAATCGATCGGCTGGTGAACGGCAATGCACAGCATCCGGCGACGAAGATACTCGGCGCCCTGCCTGACGTGGATCGAAAACGGTTCGCGCGGCTGCACGAACTCATCGTCGCCGCCGACATGGACCTGGCACGCATGACGTATCTGACTGCGAAAGAACTGCGCGCCTACAGCGCACGCAGCGGCGGCACGGTGCAGGAACTGATTGCGATCGTGATGGCGCCGGGCACGCCTGCCGATCCCGTTCTCGATCCTATTCTCAGGGCCGCCAATCGCCTGGGTGTCGGCATCCGCCAGGCGGAGATGCTGCGCGATGTGCGGCAGGATGCCTGCGACGGCCGGCTGTACCTGCCGCTCGAAGATCTGCAGCGCGCCAATGTCGGTCTCGACGATCTGCGATCCAGGACCATCGGCGAGCAGGCCAGAACCGCGCTGACGGGCTTCCGCACATTGACCCTGCCGGATCTCGTGGATTCCGGGACTGACCTCGAACCGGCGGCCAAGGCATACTTGCGCCCCGTCATCGTCCTGGCCGCCCTGCATCGGCGTCTGCTGGATCGAATCGCCGACAGGAACTACGAGATCGCCACCCAGCGCGTCGAACTCGGGCCGCTGGAAAAGCCCTGGGTCGCCTGGCGGGCCGCCAGACGCAGCGGCTGATTCGTGCACTTCGTCACCTCGTCACTCCGTCACCTCGTCACTTCCCAACCCATGCCCGACCCCAGAACCTACAAACCCTCCGCCGACCTGCTGCGTGATCGCGTCATTCTGATCACCGGAGCCAGCGACGGCATCGGCCGCGCCGTCGCGCACGCAGCTGCCGCCCACGCAGCCAGCGTCATCCTGCACGGACGCAACGTGAAGCGGCTCGAGGCCGTGTATGACGGGATCGTCGCCGCCGGCCAGCCGCGCCCGTCCATTCTGCCGCTCGATTTCGAGAAGGCGGGATCGACCGAATTCGACACCGTGACGGCCGCGATCGAGAAGGAGTTCGGACGGCTCGACGGATTGCTGCACAACGCGGGCATGCTCGGCGAGCGCGCACCGGTGGAGCACTACGACGTGGCGAAGTGGATGCGCACCATGCACGTCAACGCGAACGTACCCTTTGTGCTCACGCAGCGCTGCCTGCCCCTGCTGCGTCGGTCGAAAGACGCATCGATCATCTTCACGTCGAGCGGTGTCGTGCCCAATCCACGCCCCTTCTGGGGAGCCTATCTGGCATCGAAGTGGGCAAGTGACGGACTCATGCGCATGCTCGCCGAGGAACTCGAGCAACCCGGCATCCGCGTCAACAGCATCAATCCGGGCAAGGTAAAGACCAACATGCGACTGCAGGCGTACCCAGCGGAGGATCGCTCAACGCTCGCGGAGCCGGCAGCGATCGTCGGGCCGTATCTCTACCTGCTTGGACCCGACAGCAAGGGTGTCAGCGGCCAGACCGTCGACTGCCAGTAGGCTTGCGTCGGCCTGACGACGAGCCCGCACCGCGCGAGCCGTGTCGTTCGCGCGAATCGCGAGGCTCCGCAACGCGGGCCGCTCTCTTGGCCGGCTTGCGCTGACGATCGGCAGCGACACGAGGCGCGCGGGTTCGGCGCACCTCGGGCACGGGTTTCGTCAATTCTGCAAGTTCGTAGAGACGTTCGACGAGATGCTCGGCAAGAGCCTGGTGCCTGCCCCGCGGCAGATCGCGCGGCATTTCCAGATCCGCGTACTTCACCTGGATCACGCGACTGACCTTGAGTCCCTGCGTCTCGAACAGCGCCCGAACGGCCGCCCGACGATGGGAGTGAGCGGCTTCGACACGGAACCAGCGATTGGTACCTTCGCCGCCTGCCGGTTCGATGCTTTCGAACGCGACTGCCTGATCATTGAATTGCGTGACGCGTGGCAGGATGTCCGGATCGAAGTCGGCAGACGGCACCAGGACGCGCGCGACGTAGGCGGAAGGAATCTGCTCGGAGCGTCGGCGCAGGGCATCCGCCAACCGGCCATCGCTGGTGAGCACCAGCAAGCCGCTGTCGCCAGGCTGCATGGTGTTGATGACGAGCCAGCGGGAGCCGCGCACGACAGGCAGCCGCTCCATGACGGTTTCGTCCGTTGCGACATCGGTTCCGGCATCCGGTTGCGCCTGGACAGGCTGACCCTGCGGCTTGTGATACAGCAACACCGCTGCCCTGCCGCTGGTCTTCAATCGGGCAGTGACGTCCTGTCCGTCGACGCTGATGCGGTCGCCGTCCTTGTAGCGATCACCCGGCTGTGCCGGGCGACCGTTCAGGAGAACGCGGCCGGCCAGCATCCACTTCTCGACTTCGCGACGCGAACCGAGGCCGTGCTGTGCCAGGAGTTTGTGCAGGCGTTCGGATTCGTTGCGCATCGAGTGCGGCAACGTCACTCGGACGGCGGTTCGCGAACCGCGCGACTGTCGTGGGGTTCCGATTCGGCCGACGCAACCAGCGTCGTGCTATCGGTGTCATCGCCCTCGTCTTCGTCCTCGTCCGTCACTTCTTCGCCTTCGCTGCCGTCGGCGGACAATTCGCCTTCGACCTCGGCGGCGACTTCGGCCTCGGCGCCCGCCACGGCTTCCGCAGCGCCCTCGGCCTCGCCGCCTTCCGTCTGAGACACATCGCCGCCAGGCAGTTCGAGCTGCACGCCGATGTTCTCGACATCGCGCAGATCGGCGAGTGTCGGCAGCTGGTCGAGACTCTTCAGGCCGAAGTAGTCGAGGAACTCACGAGTGGTGCCGAGCAGTTCCGGCCGACCCGGCACCTCGCGATGACCTACGACACGGATCCAGTTGCGTTCCTGCATCGTGCGCATGATGGTCGAGCTGATCGAGACGCCACGGATCTCTTCGATCTCGCTGCGGGTAATGGGCTGCCGATAGGCAATCAGTGCAAGCGTCTCGAGCAGCGCGCGCGAGTACCGCGACGGACGCTCCTGCCACAGGCGCGAAACGACATCCACGCAGCGCGGCCGCACTTGAATACGCCAGCCGCTGGCAACCTGCACCAGTTCGATCCCGCGGGTTTCATAGTCCGCCGCCAGAAGGTCCATCCCGGCCTGCAACTGCTCTGGTGACACGCCGCACTGCACAACCACCGGGGCGTGCG
>CAZBKC010000188.1:3248-6557 GCA_964492345.1 uncultured Steroidobacter sp.
GTCGGGCGTTCACGCTCATCGAAGAGATCGAGCAACTGCTGGCTGGTCACGGGACGACCGGCGGCCAGCAGCGTCGCCTCGATGGTGTGCTTGAGATCGATCTCGTTCATTGATGCCTCATCTACCGCAGGCGTATCGGCACCGCTCGATTCTTCAATGTGCGCAGACATGGCTTACTTCCGCTCCGGCTCGTCGTACACAGCCGCCTCGTGATTGTCGGTTTCGACGGCCTCGGCCGTCACGGTGTCACTCTCCGGCGACCGGTCGTCCGCCACAGCCGGAGAATCGCCGACACCCGCGTCTCCAGAGTCCTGCAAGGCCACGGTCTGCTCTGCAACCGCCGGTTCATCCCCGGCCGTCAGGTCGTCCAGATCCTCGTCGTCGATGACGTTCTCATCCGGAAGTTCAGGCTGTGCCAGCGCCGCTTCGTTTTCCGCATCGGGAGACGATTCGGCGGCATCGGCATCGCCGACGACCGCCAGGTTGCGCGAACCCGACGCCGGACGCACATGCAACGCCGCATAGGGCTCCGCCTGCACGATCTCGATCAGGCCCTCTTTCATGAGTTCGAGAATGGCGCTGAAGGTGACCGTCACGCCCATGCGCCCTTCCTCGGCCCGGAACAGCGTCGTGAAATCGACGAATGCCGTTTCGCGCAGGCGGCTCAGGATGTCAGACATGCGCTGACGCACCGAAAGACGTTCGCGCTGCACATGGTGGTGGGCGAACATCTCGGCGCGGCTCATGACGTCCTTGAGCGCCAGCAGCATTTCCTGCAGCGTCACCTGCGGCAGGATCTTGACGACCTTGCGCTCCACGAGTTCGACAGAGGTCGGCATCGTGTCGCGCTCCATGCGCGGCAGCCGATCGATGTCTTCCGCAGCCTTCTTGAATCGCTCGTATTCCTGCAGACGACGGACGAGCTCGGCACGGGGATCCTCTTCGTCGGTGCCGTCCGCCGACGGCGGTCGCGGCAGCAACATCCGCGACTTGATCTCCGCGAGCATCGCGGCCATGAGCAGATACTCGCCGGCCAGCTCCAGTTGCAGTTCCGACATCACGTCGATGTACGACATGTACTGCCGGGTGATCTCGGCGATCGGGATATCGAGGATGTCGAGATTCTGCCGACGGATCAGGTACAGCAGAAGATCGAGCGGGCCTTCGAAGGCCTCCAGGAACACCTGCAGCGCGTCGGGCGGGATGTACAGATCGCGCGGCAACTGGGTCATCGGCTCGCCATCGACGACGGCGAACGGCATCTCCTGCTGCTGCGGCGGATCGAATTCGAAGGTATCGGCTTCGAGCTGCGAGCCGGTGTCTTCGACGAGTTTGAGTTCGGGTTTCATGCTGCGAGAAGCGGTTGGCGGTTAGCGGTTAGCGGTTAGTCAGAAGGGCTTCGGTGCTCTCTGAAACTAACCGCCAACCGCTAACCGCCAACCGCTTCTATCTCCTCATCTGTAATTCATGCCCATCGCCTGATGGACTTCTTCCAGTGTCTGGCGCGCGACGTCGCGCGCCTTTTCGCAACCCTCGGCGATGATCGCCTTGACCAGGTCGCGATTCTCCTCGAATTCCTGCGCGCGTCCACGGATCGTCGTGATCTCGGCGATCAGCACGTCGGCGACGCGCTTCTTGCAGTCCAGGCAGCCGATGGCGGCGCTGCGACAGCCCTGCTGGACCCAGTTCTGAGTGTCGGCGTCGGAGTAGATTTTGTGAAGGTCCCAGACCGGGCACTTGTCGGGATCGCCCGGATCGGTGCGGCGCACGCGTGCAGGATCGGTCTGCATCGCCTTGAGCTTCTTCGATACCGCATCAGGATCTTCGCGCAAGCCGATGGTGTTGCCGTAGGACTTCGACATCTTGCGGCCGTCGAGACCGGGTACTTTCGGCGTCGCAGTCAGCAGCGCTTCGGGTTCGACCAGGATGCTGCGGCCGGTACCCTCCAGATATCCCTGCAGGCGCTCGCGGTCTGCCAGCGTCAATCGTGCATTGCCGGCCAGCATCGCCTGGGCCTTTTCCAGTGACTGCTGATCACCCTGTTCCTGATAAAGCCGTCGCAACTCCTTGTACTGGGAACCATTGCGGCTGCCGAGACTCTTGATCGCCTTTTCCACTTTCGCTTCGAAATCGCGCTCGCGCCCATACACGTGATTGAAACGTCGGGCGATCTCGCGCGTGATCTCGACGTGCGCGACCTGGTCCTCGCCTACCGGCACATAGGCGGCCTTGTAGAGAAGGATGTCGGCGCTCTGCAGCAGCGGATAGCCGAGGAAGCCGTAGGTCGCCAGATCGCGGTCGCGCAGCTGTTCCTGCTGATCCTTGTAGGTCGGTACGCGTTCGAGCCAGCCCAGCGGCGTGATCATCGACAGCAGCAGGTGCAGCTCCGAGTGTTCCGGCACCCGCGACTGAATGAACATGGTCGCGCTGGCAGGATTCAATCCGGCCGCCAGCCAGTCGATCACCATTTCCCAGGTGTTCGATTCGATCTGCGAGGTATCGTCGTAGCCCGTCGTCAGCGCATGAATATCGGCAACGAAGAAATAGCACTCGTACTGATACTGCAGTTGTGTCCAGTTCTTGAGAGCACCGAGGTAGTTGCCGAGATGCAAGGCGCCCGTGGGGCGCATGCCGGACAGGACGCGTCGGTTGCTGGTGTGGGTCGCGCTCAAAACGTAATCCCTGCAGACATCCGGGCGCTCAATGCGCAGCGCGGATGAATGATGCTCTCAGGTTGAATTTCAGAGTCTTACGCCGTCTTCTTGAACAGGAACAAAGGCAATTTTGACGGCTGCCGCATTATACGCAGCTTGACAGACCCATTGATTCGAACGTGCTACTCGAAAGCGCTGACGTCGCCCTTGCCGCGACGGGCGATGATCGGCGCGGGACCGGCGAGATCGATCACGCTGGTCGGCTCCAGGCCGCAGTTGCCGCCATCGACGACGGCATCGACCGAATGAAACAGCCGCTCCTGGATCTCGCGGGCGTCCGTCATGGGCAGGTCGTCGCCCGGCATCATCAGGGTCGAGCTCATGATGGGCTCGCCCAGTTCGGCCAGCAGCAGTTGCGGCACGACATGGTCGGGCACGCGGATGCCGATCGTACTGCGCTTTGGATTCTGCAGACGCTTCGGCGTTTCCTTGGTTGCATCCAGAATGAACGTGTAAGGCCCGGGCGTGAATGCCTTGAGCGTGCGGTACTGCTGGTTGTTGACGCGGGCGTATTTCGAGATCTCGGACAGGTCCCGGCAGACCAGCGTGAAGTGATGGTGCTTGTCGGTCTGCCGGATGCGCGAGATGCGCTCCA
>CAZBKC010000189.1:0-6545 GCA_964492345.1 uncultured Steroidobacter sp.
GACCGTCAACCGTCAACGGACAACTGTCAACCCGCTTAACTAAGCGCCATTGGTTCTAGGGGTGTTCTTCCTGTAGGTCAGGCTTTAGCCTGACACTCCGAGGCCGGCTAAAGATGGCAGTGACACCCGACGAGGCACAGGCACCGAGCGAACTGCAGCAGTTCACGCAGCGGGCACTGGCGCGAGACGCGACGCTTCCGGCGATCGAGTTCGAACGGCGCTGGTTCACGTGGGGCGAGATGCGCGCGGTCGCCGACCGCGTCAACGGACTGCTGGACGCGAGCGGCGTCGACGCACGTACGCCGATCGCATTCGTTCCCCGCAATCGTCCCTCGGCGATCGCAACATTGCTCGGACTGGTCGCCGCGGGTCGCTCCATCCGCATGCTCTATGCGTTCCAGTCGGCCACGGCGCTCGCGCGCGATGTGGAGCGCATCAAGCCGGCAGTCCTGATCGGTGCGGCCGAGGATTTCTCCGGCGAACTGCTGGCGGCGCTGCGTGCGCAGGGGAGCGCCGCAATCGCGCTGAAGGAAATGGATGCGACCGCGGTGCCGGGCTACGAACGCACATCGCGGCCGGACGATGCTCAGGCGCCGCAGCAGCCGCAGATCGAAATTCTCACCAGCGGCACGACCGGTCCGCCGAAGCAGTTCGCGATCAGCTACGAACTGGTGGCGCAGCACATGGTCGGGCGAACCGTCATTCCCTCCGGCGCGGATGCCGATCTGTCGAAGATGCCGCCGACCCTGTTCTTCATGCCGCTTGGCAACATCTCCGGCATCTATTCCACGTTGCCTGCGCTGCTCAAAGGCCAGCGCGCCGTACTGGTCGAGCGCTTCAGCGTGCCGGCATGGCATGATCATGCGCTGCGCTATCGTCCGACCGTCAGCGGATTGCCGCCTGCAGGCGTGCAGATGGTGCTGGATGCGAACATTCCCCGCGAAGACCTGTCGAGCATTCGCGTCATCGGGACCGGTGCCGCACCGCTCGATCCGACCGTGCACCGCGCGTTCGAAGAGCGTTACGGCATTCCGATCCTGCTGTCGTACGGTGCGACCGAGTTTGGCGGACCCGTCACGGCGATGACGGCAGATCTGTATGCGCAGTGGGGTGCGAAGAAACTCGGCAGTGTGGGCCGCGCACTGCCCGGAGCGCAGTTGCGCGTGAGGGATCCGGAAACGGGCGAGGTGTTGCCGCCCGGCAGGGAAGGCATCCTCGAAGTGATCTCGCCGCGCATCGGACCGGACTGGATTCGCACCTCCGATATCGCGGTGATCGACGAGGACGGATTCATGTTCCACCGCGGCCGCGCAGACGGCGCGATCATGCGTGGCGGGTTCAAGCTGCTGCCGGAAACCATCGAGCGTGCGCTGCTGCTGCACGATGCGATTTCTGCCGCCGCCGTGGTCGGCGTGACGGATCGACGGCTCGGCCAGGTTCCCGGGGCAGTCATCGAGTTCAAACCCGGCGTTGTGCCGCTGAGTGTTGCCGAGATCGAGGCCCACCTGCGCGAGCACGTGCTGTCTACGCACGTTCCCGTGTTCTGGCGCTTCGTCGACGCATTGCCGAAGACACCGTCGTTCAAGATCGACCGACCGGCACTGCGGCAAATGTTCGAGGAACATCGAGAGTAACCGCAAAGAACGCAAAGAACGCAAAGAGGGAAAGAGAAGAGCCGCAAAAGACCGCATAAAAGAATGCGAAACGCTCCGATCCGAAGATTGAACCTTCTTTTTTGCGGTCTTTTGCGGCTTCCGTTCTCTCCATGCGTTCCTTGCGTTCCATGCGGTTACTCTTTGTTGGTTATCCGGTCGAGGATCGACATGCCCGAACTCGTTTTCGAAACCACCATCGCCCGGCCCCGTGCGGAGGTCTGGGAGCAGCTGCGCGATCTGCGCGTGGCGCGTCACTACGTGCCAGGTGTGACGGCCATCGAGTACAACTCAGCGCAGCGCGAAGGGGTCGGTGCCAGCAGGAAGGTGTTCATGAAGAAGCGCGCGCCGGTCGATGAGACCGCCATCGTGTGGGAGGACGGGCGCGGCTTCACGTTGAAGATTCATGACGGCGACAAGCCGCCGGCGCCGTTCAGGTGGGCAACATTCCAGTACCGGATCGACGATGCTCCCGGCGGACACACGGCCGTACGCTGTGCGTTTGAGTACGAGATGGGGCTGGGCCTGTTCGGTCGCGTTCTCGACAGACTGGTCGTCAGGCGTTCGATCGAACGCTCGAATGTCGCGGTCGCGGCCAACATGAAGAAGTACTATGAGACCGGGCAGCCGGCCATTCAGCCAGCGGCATGACTGCTGCGAGCCGTTTCATCGAGGTAGTGAAGCATCTTGAGCCGCACTGATTCCCCGGCTTCGGCCGAATGGCGCGCGCACTGGCCGATGGTGGCGGCTGCATTGTCGGGAATGTCCTTCGCGACGATTGCGCTGTCCTCCATGGGACTGTTCATGGAGCCGCTGACGCGCGAGTTCGGCTGGACCCGCGCGCAGGTGTCCTATGGCCTGACCGTCGTCTCGTTCTTCGCGGTGCCGCTGTCTCCCTTCGTCGGTGCGCTCATCGACCGCTGGGGTTCGCGGCGACTCGCCATTCCCGGGATCATTCTTTCCGCCTGCGCATTTGCCGCGTTCAGTCTCGCGCAGGGTTCCATGCAGCAGTGGCTGATGCTGTGGGTGTTCTATGCAATGGTCGCGATCGCCATCAAGACCACGGTCTGGACGGCGGCCGTGTCCAGCGTCTTCGTCGCCAGCCGCGGTCTCGCGCTCGCCGTCGTGCTGTCCGGCGCGGCATTCTCGCAGGTGGTCACGCCGCTGGTCGCGCAGTGGCTCATCGATGGCTACGGCTGGAGAAGCGCCTATCTGTGGATGGGGTTCGGCTGGGGCGGATTCGTGCTGCTGCTGATACTGCTGTTCTTCTTCGACGCGCGCGACTATGAGCGCGGACGGGCACAGAGATCTGCGACCGCTGCTGCGCCAACCATCCTCGCGGGACTCACGCTGGCGGAGGGCATTCGCAATCCCGCACTGCTGCGGATTGCAGCCGCACTGTTGCTGTCGACGTTCCTGGGCGTGGGCATTACGGTGCACAAGGTTCCCATCCTCACCGAAGCAGGTATCACGCGACAGACAGCCGCACAGATTGCGGCGGCAGCCGGCATCGCCGGACTCTGCGGAAAACTCTTCACGGGATGGTTGCTCGACCGCTGGCGCAGCGGCTGGATCGGCGGCATCTGTCTTTCGCTGCCGGCGCTGGCGTGTGCGCTGCTGCTCGAGCCGCTGCGCAATCCGGTCTCCATCGTGGTCTCGATGATCATCTTCGGCTATTCCGCGGGTGCCTATCTGCACGTCTGCACGTATCTCACCACCCGCTATGGCGGCCTGCTCAGCTTCGGCAAGATCTTCGGCATCATGGCGAGCCTGATGGCGCTGGGCAGCGGCGTCGGGCCGGTGGTCGTCGGCACGGTCTACGATCACTTCGGCAGTTACGCGCCGCTGCTTTTGTGCGGCATCCCCATCGGCCTGACGTGCGGACTGCTGGTCGTTGGTCTGGGGCCGTATCCGGACTGGAGGCGAGCCACCCCCGTGCCCGCTCAGC
This sequence comes from uncultured Steroidobacter sp., assembly GCA_964492345.1. Lineage (GTDB taxonomy): Bacteria > Pseudomonadota > Gammaproteobacteria > Steroidobacterales > Steroidobacteraceae > Steroidobacter. The sequence continues at coordinate 3,601 of CAZBKC010000189.1, forward strand.
CACAGGTTGCGGATCAGAGATAAAGAGTTCTGTGTGAACTCTGCTCCAGCCTCAGGCTGCCTGCGCGCCTGCATCTGCTCGCCCAGTTCCTTTTCCTTGATGTGGTGCTTGTCGGGACGGCAGACGAGTGCATCGCTGCATCGTGCGGGTGATTCGTTTTCATGCGCCTCCCATAAATCCGGCAGCCGCCGCGTTGTTCCCGCGTGGTCCGCTGCCTACAGTCTGGCCGCGCGATGGGCGGCGGATTCGCCCATCCGGTCTTTTGCTCCATAAACGTCAGATGCGGGTCCGGTGCGGCCGCCGCAACCGGATCCCGGGGGAATCGCGATGCGCAAGGAACTTCGTTTCGTATCTCTGATGGCCGTGGCCCACTGCCTGGTTGCTGCACCGACCTCGCATGCCCAGTCGACGGGCTCGCAGGAACTGCAGTCCTCGACGATCGAAAGCGTCATCGTCACCGCACAGAAGCGCGAAGAACGTCTGCAGGACGTACCGCTGGCGGTGACCGCGGTGAGCGAGGAAATGCTGGAGAACATGCAGATCAACGACACGAACAATCTCGTGAAGGCCGTGCCGTCGCTCACGTTCCAGGCGGGCAACAATCCCAGCAACAACAGCTTCCGTATCCGCGGCGTCGGTACCCAGTTGTTCAGTCTCGGTGTGGAACCGTCGGTGTCCGTCGTGGTGGATGGCGTCGTGCAGGCGCGGCAGGCGCAGAATTTCACCGACTTCGCCGACATCGAGCGCGTGGAAGTGCTGCGCGGCCCGCAGGGAACACTGTTCGGCAAGAACGCGACGGCGGGCGTCATCAACGTCGTGACTGCCCGGCCGACGCACGAATTCGAGGCGAAGACCAGCTTCAGCGCGGCGGAAGACGAGGAATACCGCTGGAGTGGTACGCTGTCCGGACCGATCGGCGACACGCTGCGTGCGCGCGTGACCGGCTACTACAACGACATCGGCGGCTATCACATCAATGGCGCGAATGGCGCGGACGAAGGCGCGTCCGAAGGCTACGGCGTGCGCGGCAAGCTGCAATGGGATGCGACCGAGCGGCTGAGCTTCCTGCTCTCCGCCGACTATCGCGACAACGAGGCCGACTGCTGCCAGTACGGCCTCGTGGCGGCGCAGAGTCCGGTCCGCATCGCGCTCTACGATGGTGCCGGCGTACCCATCGCCGAGGATACGGACTACACCTGGAACAGCGCCCGTACGTACGCGTACTCGAAACAGAAGACCTACTCGCTGGAGGCGGGCTACGACATGGACCGGGCGCGCCTCACATCCATCACGGCCTACCAGGACTTCAGTATCGATACCAACTTCGAGCCCGACCGCCTGGGCGCGAGCGATCCGATCTTCCTGTCGCCGACGTCCAATGCGCAGTATGACTACAACTCCACGGCGACCCGGATCCGGCAGTTCTCCCAGGAGCTGCGCCTGGACTCTGACAGTTCGGGCCGCCTGACCTATACGGCCGGCGCGTATTACTCGAATCTCGATCTGTCGCGAGACAGCGAGCGCCGTCGCACGGTCTGCACGACCGGTATCGTCGGTACGCCGTGCGCACCGGCCACACTGCGCTATCAGTCGTTGGTTACGAACGCGGATCTCGAGAACGAACACGTGGCCGTGTTCGGGCAGATCGAAGCGAACCTCATCGGCGGCCTGAAGCTGCTCGGCGGACTGCGCGCGCAGCACGAATCGCTCGAAGTCTCCGGTGCGCAACTCGGCGTGCTGGTACCGGGCGATGCGCCGTTCGGAACGATCTATCCCTACGGTGTCACCAGGGCCAGCGACGACGCCATCACGGGCAAACTCGGTGCGAAGTACGAGTTCAGCCGCAATGCGCAGGTCTATGCGACCTACACGCGCGGTTACAAGGGGCAGGGTGCCGACACGGAAATCACCGTCGATTTCTCCAACAATCCCGCACTCGAACCCGAAGACGTCAATGCCTACGAAGTCGGTTTCAAGGGCACGACGGATAGCGGCCGGTTCTCGGTGGGCGTGGCCGCCTTTCTCGCGGACTACACCGACCTGCAGATCCAGGCCAATCGCAGCGATCCCACCACCGGTGTCGTTGCGTTCCAGGCCACCAACGCCGGCGAGTCGCGCACGCAGGGCATCGAGATCGAAGCGACGCTGCGGCCGGTCGATGCGCTCACGATCAACGCGGGCGTCACGTACGTGGAACCCAGCCTGGACGCGGACGGCCTGAACTGTCCGATCCAGTTCCAGTCGGCGGCGCAGACGGTGCCGGTGGGCGGCACACGACCGGTGAACACCTGCTATCGATACCAGTATCTCGATGCGAACGGCGTGCTGCGCACCAGCGGCGCGACGCAGGACATCCGCGACGGCGAAACGCCGGCGACGCCGCACTGGCGCGTCAATCTGAGTCCGCGGTTCGAAACCGATCTCGGTGCATCGCTGACGGCCTTCGTACAGGTCGATGCGGTCTATCAGAGCGAGCAGCAGTTCGCGGTCGAACAGGATCCCAACCAGATCCAGGACGCCTACACGCTGGTGGACGCGAGCATCGGCATTCGCGCCGCCGATTCGCGCTGGGGGCTGACGCTGTTTGCGAAAAACGTGTTCGACGAAAACTTCTTCGTGACCAGTCAGGGCTCGAACATCCTGCCGTCGAACCTGAACCTCGTCGACAAGTACGCGATCCGGCCGAAGAATGCGGACCGGTACTTCGGGGCGACACTGACTCTCAAGTTCTGAGTCCAACGGCACTGCGTTAAGCCCGCGGCTTTGCATTCTTACCCTCCTCCGCTTGCGGGGGAGGGTAGGGTGGGGGGTCTTCGGAGGGCGTACGGTGGATGCCGGGAGCGCCGGGTCCGAGGGGCTTTGCTGGAACGCCGTGAATACATCCGTGTAGGCTCCGTCGCGCGCATCCCTGCGCGCGACGGTCCAGCAAAGCCCCTCGGCCCCGA
>CAZBKC010000190.1:0-6517 GCA_964492345.1 uncultured Steroidobacter sp.
CAGTTCGTCGAGATCCTGCAGGCGCAGGCGATTGTGCTTGCCGCGCAGCTGATCTTCGAGCGGCGTGTACGAGCGCAGCGTGAGTGTGCTGCCGCCCAGGCCCTGCAGCTGGCTGGAGATGGATTCCGACAGGCCCTGCACGAGTGCGATGACGCAGATGACGGATGCCACGCCGATCACGATGCCGAGCATCGTGAGCGAACTGCGCAGCCCGTGCGCGCGGATGCTGGAAAGCGCAGAGCGCACACATTCCTGGATCGCATACCAGGACGACTGGAATCGACCTGCGTCATTGTCGATGTCGGCGGCCACGTTCATCAGACGTGCACCATTTCCGGCGGCTCTGCAGGTTCGACCGGTTGTGGCGACTGTGTGAAGTCCTCTGCGATGCGGCCGTCGTGCAGACGGACGACCCGATGACAATGCGAGGCGATACCGGGATCGTGGGTGACGATCATCAGCGTGACGCCGTCGCGGTGCAGGTCGGTGAGCAGTGCCATGATCTCCCTGGCAGTGCGGCTGTCGAGGTTGCCGGTCGGTTCGTCGGCCAGCAGCAATTCCGGATTGCCGACCAGAGCACGCGCGATCGCGACGCGTTGCCGCTGGCCGCCGGAGAGCTCGTTGGGTTTGTGATGCGTCCGGTCCGCAAGGCCCACGCGTGCGAGGGCTTCGCGGGCACGTTCGCGCCGGAGTGCAGGCGCGACGCCGCGATAGATCAGCGGCTGGGCGACATTGTCGAGCGCGGTGACGCGCGGCATGAGATAGAAGTTCTGGAAAATGAACCCGATCTTGCGATTGCGTACCCGCGCCAGGCGGTCCTCGTCGAGGCCGGCGACCGCTTCGCCGTCCAGCGAGTACGTACCGGTCGTCGGGCTGTCGAGGCAGCCAAGGATGTTCATCAGCGTCGACTTGCCGGAACCGGAGGCGCCCGTCAGCGCGACGAACTCATTGCGCGCGACGGTCAGATCGATACCCGTGAGCGCGGCAAACCCGGTCTCGCCGAGCCGGTACGTCTTGCCGATGCCCTCCAGACGGATCATCGCTTGTTCGCGGCCTTGGCAGCGCCATTCCCGGTCGCCCCGTCGACGACGACACGATCGCCGTCGCGCAGGAATCGCAGCGTCTTGGCAGGCCCGGTCACGACCGTTTCCTGTTCCTTGAGACCTCGCGGGATCTCGATGTAGGTGTCGTCGGCCACGCCCGTTTCGACGTCCCGCTTCCTGGCCTTGCCGTCGACGATGACGAAAACGCTGGCCTTTGCGCCGGCCCGCTTGTCCTCGGCCTCCTCGTAACGTACGGCCTGCACGGGGACCGCAATGGATTTCTCCGCGTTTTCACGCCGTGTCGAGATCTCGGCGCGACAGCTCATGCCGGGATGAAACTGCATGTCGTCCATGGTCGTGAGGCGAATCCTCACAGGATAGTTCTTGCTCTGGCCGGCATTCTGTCGGGGCGAAATCGCCACCTGCTCGACGCCGCCCGTCCACGACTTGTCCGGGAACGCTGCGGGCACGATCTTCGCGCTCTGACCGACGCCGACACGGGCCACGTCGGTTTCATCGACGTTCACTTCGGCGTACATGCTGCCGGTGTCCGCCACCGTCATGAGGTCGGAGCCGGCGATACTCATGGCGCTGGGAACCGCAGTCTCGCCCGTCTCGATGAAGATCGCCGTGACCTTGCCGGTGATCGGCGAACGGATCTGCGTCTTCGCCAGCTGTTCGCGCGCTTCCTTCATCTGGGCTTCGGTCTGTCGCAGCATCGCGCGGCTGGTGTCGAGTTCGACTTCAGCCAGGTCGCGCTGGGTCTCGATTTCCTCGTACGTGTTCTGATCGATGAGATTCTTCGCCTTCAGTTGTTCGTAGCGTCTCCACTTCGCTTCCTGCGTGCGCAGGTTCACCTGCTGGCGTTCGATATTGAGAACGGACTGCCCGCGCGCCGCTTCCAGCCGGGCGATCGTCGCGAGCGAGGCTGCCGGATCGAGTCGCAGCAGCAACTGGCCGGCATGTACCTGGTCGCCTTCGCGCACCAGGACTTCTTCGACACGGCCGATCACTTCGGAGACCAGCTTGCGCTCGCTTTCGTAGACCAGCGTGCCCGACGCCAGAATCGATGGTGCCAGCACGTGCGTCGTGACATCTTCGGCTTCGACTGCCTTGGCGTCGTCGGCGCGCCATTGCTTCAATGCGACCGGCACCGCGATGAGCGCGGCGATGACGGCGAACGGAACCCATTTCTTGCGCATCGTCGGGCGTTCCCTTACCTGAAGGCCCACAGCACCCAGCCGCCATACAGCAGCACGATCGGTGCGAGGGCGAAGACGCTCGAGAACAGCCACGAACGCCCGCTCCAGACCCGCACTGCCACGACCGTAAGCCACCACACCCACGGGTGAAGCAGCGTCAGGCTCGACAGCAGGACATACCCTTTGCCGTCGGGCGGGACGTGAAACAGCAGTTCATTGAGGGACAGGAGATTCAGTTCTTCGCTGCTGATCTGATTGCTGCCCGAGGTCAGCAGGAAGGCGGCCATCGACAGCGTGCCGATGACATGCGGCAGCGAGGTCCAGCAACTGAGCGAGAACCATTGCAGGAAGGTGTGCCTGACATTCGTCACGTTGCCTGCAAGCAGGTAGTACAGAGTTTCGACGACGCGCGCGAATACCAGGAACACCGCCACGCTGATCAGCGACGACCACGTGATGACGCCCGGTGACATCATGCGCGACGCCGCTTCGCGCTGCTGCTCGGTCATCTCGCCCATCTGCGGATTGGCGGACAGCATCCGGTCGGTCAGCCAGTCGAAATCGACGATGCGGTAGTACCAGAAGAGCACGGCGATCGTGCTCAGGACGACCGCGAGCAGGGGAAAGAGAAAGCGCGGTTTTTCCTTGAGCCTTTCGAAGGCCCTGGTCGGCGCAGTGACGAGCGCGCCCGTCAGCTCCATGTTGTTCATGCCCTGATCCCCCTCTTGTTGTGCCGGGCAGCCTAGCATTGCAACCGCCGATCCAGCGCCGGATTCGCCGGCGGCAGACCGCGATTGGCCGTCTCGCGACGACACATCGGGCGGTCTGCCTATAGGTGGCGGATGCGGCTCAGCGACCAGGGCGCCAGGACGCTGAAGATGAACGGCAGCAACGCCGGCAACAGGATCCACGCAGCGTCCGCCGCGGGCAGTCCGGACAGCGACACACCCGACGCACGAAGGAGCATCAGCCCTGCGGCCCCGAACGCCGCCGACACGAGAACCGTGCCACACGCGGAGCGCACCGTCAGCAGCCGTTCCTCGAACGAGCGCCAGGCGAGATAAGCCGTCGCGAGCACTACCGCTGCCGCGGCAATCCACCATGTCGCCTTGAGAATCGCGTCCAGCGGGAACTGCGATCCGATCCCGTGTTGTGCAGCCCACAACAGTAGGACGAGCGCGAGACCGTAGAGCAACAGCACCGAGCCCGCGACGAGCAGTCGACGTGGATAGCGTGCCCGTAGCGCCGTGAACGCCGCACGCCAGGCGACAATGGCAGCGACCGCGATGACCATGACGAATGCCAGCGCGAGCAGCTCGTATGCATTCATCGCTCCGACGCCGCCCCCGATCGCGCGCATCCACCCGGACACCGGCGAGCGGCTCTTTTCGATGAACGTATCGTTGTCGTCGAGCACGTCGAAGGGAATGACAGACGCGGATATCCATACGCTGGTGCCGACCGCCAGGAGCACGGCCAGCAGGCAGATCGAGCGCACGAGCACCTTGAGGCCGGCCAGCCGCGCGGTTGCGCACGCCTGGGTCGCTTCGAATGCGCTGGCGTACGTCCGTCCCTGTCTGGCTCGAACGCCAAAGGCATTGCTTCCGAGGATCAGCACGGCCGGCAGGGAGAACATCGCCATGGCTGCCGCGATCGGTCGGGCGTAGGCCCCGGAGAGCACGATATCGATCCGGGTGGCTACCACGAACAACAGCGGAATCGCGATCGCGAGCGCCAAGCCGATCGCCAGCACGGGCAATCCGCTCGACTTCAGCTCGAACCACACCTGCGCCCTCGTCGCTGACGAGGTGGGACACGGGAACCGGAACAGGGTGATCAGCCAGTCCGGGTATCCGGTCGACCCCATCGTCCGCGGCACGATCGCGACGGCATCGCCGCGACGCTGCCGCGCCACACCGGCGACCGTGAGAGCGAACGACACGATGCCAATCAGGACGAACAGTGTGCTCTCGACGAGCGAGAACTCGACCTGCAATGGCGACGCGACACGATGGTTGAGCAGAAGAAACAACGGCACGCTGAAGGCAATCGATCCGCCCCACTGGACGACTCTGTTTGAGGTCGACCATTGGATGCAGGCATAACAAAGGTGGAAGGCCACGATCCACAGGATCACAGAGAACAACGGCAGCGGCTGGCCGAAGGCGAACCCGAGGAGAGCCGCGGATGCAACGTACAACGCCGCACAAGAGACCGCGGCGTATGCCATGGCGACGCCGACGAACACAGCCGTCGGGACCGGACGGGTGTAGTGAAGATAGAACGGAAAGCCGGGCTTGTAGCCGTCCATGAACCGGCCGCCGTTGAGCTTCAGAATCGACAGCCAGAAGAACATGCCATGCAGCACGATCAGGATCCAGAACGCAATGGTCGCGCCAGCGTCGAAGAAGGTCAGCGCGGCTGAGCCCGCGACAATCCCCAGGCCCAGACGCTGAGCGGCCTCGACGCGCGTCAGCCGCCATTGCTCCCACAACATTGCGAGGATGGGTGAACGCATCGTCATGCCGCCTCCACCTGCTGACGGCTGCGCCCGGCGCGCGCCAGGAAGATTTCTTCGAGCGTGGCGTCGCGCGATTCGACGACCTCTCCGCCGCGCGCGTGAACCGAGTGACGGAACTGCTCGAGCGATCCGCTGTGGACGACGCTCCATGTGCGGCCACCGCCTTCCATCGCCAGCGCGGTCTCGAGAACGGGCGGTTGATCGAAGTGTTCGACGAAGCGCACGCGACTGCGCTGGTAGGCGCCGCGCACGTCGTCGAGCACACCGCTCAGCGTCACGCGGCCCTGGTGCATCAACGTCACGTGGTCCGACATTCGTTCCACCTCGTCGAGCAGGTGCGACGAGAAGATCACCGTGCGCCCGTCATCGGCCACGGCGCGAACGATGGCGTCGAGGATGTCGCGCCGTACCACGGCGTCGAGACCCGAGGAGGGCTCGTCGAGAATCAGCAGCTCGGGACGATGGGCCACCGCCGCGATCAGGCCGGCCTGGGCGCGCATGCCCTTCGAAAGCTCCTTGATCTTCTTGGTCGGGTCGAGCGCGAACGTCTCGAGCAGCTCGCGTGCGTACGACGCATCCCAGGTCGGATGGTAGGCCTGCGTGTAGCGCATCAGCTCGTCGACACGCATCCACTCCGGCAGCTCGCGTTCCTCGGACAGATAGCCGACGCGACCCAGCACGCCGACAGGGTCGCGAACCGGGTCGAGGCCGAAGACGCGTACCGAGCCGGTCGTGGCGCGCAACAGACCGAGCAGATGCCTGAGGAGCGTGGTCTTGCCCGCGCCGTTGGAGCCGACGAGGCCGTGGACCTGACCTGCAGTGGCGCGGAACGACACGCCGTCGAGAGCGGCTTTGTGCCCGAACGATCGCGAGAGGTCGTTGACGTCGACAATAGTCTGTCCCATTGCTGTCTCTCCACTGCCTGCCCCATTGCCTATCTCTTCACTTCTCTCTTCACTTCGGCCGTTTCGGCGGTGGTTTCGTCCATCGCCGCTCTGCGTTCCCGGACCATCCGGAGAATGTCGTTCGTGGTGAAGTTCAACTGGTGCGCCTCGGCCAGCAGCGCGTCGATACGCTGCTCGATCACACGGCGCCGTTCCCGGAGCGCCACTTGCTGCGGACGCCGCTCCGAGACGAACGTCCCCGACCCCTGGCGCTTGTGAATGACTCCCGAGATTTCCAGTTCGCCGTACGCCTTCACGATCGTGTTGGGCGTGACCTTCAGCTGCAGCGCCAACGTCCGGATGGGCGGCAGTTCTTCGCCGGGCTGAAGCAGCCCGGATGCCACCAGGTATTTGACCTGGTTGACGATCTGGCGATAGATCGGCACGCCGTCGGCCAGGTTGATGGTGATGTCCACAGGAGGCGGGGCCTCGCCTGTATCAGTTCAAGTGTATGGGTATACTGATACAATTTTCAGCGAGCCGTCAAGCGCACGACGATTCCGTTTACAGAGGAACGCCGGTTCGCTACGTTGCCCCGAACTTCTTTCACGATGCGAGCGAAGATGGCCATTCAGTTCAACCACACCATCGTGCCAGCTCGCGATGCGCTGGCATCAGCGACGTTTCTGACAGGGATCCTCGGCCGCGATCCGCCGCAGCGTTTCGGTCCCTTCTGGGCGGTTTCGCTGGACAACGGCGTGACGCTGGATTTTCAGGACTCGCAGGAGGCGCTCCCGATCGAGCACTACGCTTTCCTGGTCAGCGAAGCGGAGTTCGATGCGATCTTTGCGCGGATCCGCACGCGCG
>CAZBKC010000191.1:0-6506 GCA_964492345.1 uncultured Steroidobacter sp.
CAGAAATGATCATATCCTTCGAGCGGTCCACCAGTGTAACGAAACCGTCGGCGTCGATCGTGCCGAGGTCGCCGCTCCAGGCCCAGCCATGGCGCCAGAACGCCTCGGTCTGCTCCGGCTCGTTGTAATATTCGAGCATGACGTTATCGCCGCGCGTGACGATCTCGCCGATCTCACCGGGTTTCACGGGCACCCCATTGGCATCGACCACGGCCACGAGTTGCGAACCGTCGAGCTGCCGGTATTTCTGCGCGTGGAATCGCCCCAGATAGCCCACACCGATGACTGCGGTTCTGAGTTGCTTCCCGATGGCTGCGTCGCTGCTCATGCCTTTCCCCTTCGAACCCTTTCCCCTGGAACGAATCGCGCGGTGCGGATGATAGCGGCACAGCAGGCCGCGCAGTTGCGGGGAAAGGACGGAGCCCCCAAGATGCGCGCGCCCCCGATCAGTCCAGGAATGATCAGACCGCAACGGCCATGACCAGCAGTTCCTCCGTCGAGACTCCGCCGCGCCCCCATCGCCTGCGCTTTGCACTCATCGCGGGAAGCCTCCTGCTGGCCATCGGGCTTTTCGTTCTGCCCGGTCTGGTCTACTGGGTTGGCAACGCATTGCTCGGGCCTTACGGCAAGGATGCGGGGGTGGGTACGTTCTACGGCGACTTTTTCGGAGACCTCGCCTCGGGGGTCGTCCGGGCATGGGCGCTGGCGCTGGGTCCGCTGGTGCTGATGGGGCTGTTGCGACTGCTGTTCCTGCGTCGTCCTGGAACCAGTCCCTCTGATAGTGATGCTGCATCGCCACAAGTCGCTGTCCGTCGCGATCCAGATGCCCGCCGCGTCGAACCGCGGGTCAGCCTCGACTGACTGGAAGTTTTTCCGACACGCACAGATCTTGCCCATCGAAGCGTGATGCTTTTCACACTTCCTGCAATTCACGGCTGTGCCGCCTGAGACGGCAGGTAAGCTCCGCCATACAACAAGCAGATTCACTGATTTTTTTTCGGGAAGACGACTTATGTGGTTCGCCAGACTGTTCGGCGGACGGGATGACGGCAGCGACGACGAGTTGCCGACTGCGACAGCACCGCAGCGCCCTGCAGGCAATCCGTCCGCAGCCGCTTCAAAGGAATCCCAACCTGCCCAGACCGGTGCGAAGGTTGCTCCGAGGAAGCCCAAGGGTTTCGACCCCTACAACAGCGGTTCCTTCGAGCGGCGCAACGCCTGGGAGCGGATCGGACGCCGCTGAACGCGTGTGGTGCGCCGGGTCCTTTTTCGTTGATTGACCGGCCCCGCCCCGCCCACGTACGCTCGGCTGCATGCAGATCGACTGGGGGAACCGCGATTGAATCTGACGGGGCTGGTCGCCGCATCCGATGCAGGTGCCGTGCGAGTTTCGGGAAATCCATCCCGGCCCCATCCCCTTTTGGGGCTTTCCCTCATGTCCACCCGGTCATCGGGGCCAGTAAAACACCACCGTGGCTGCGAGCGTAATCCACATCGCGATCTGCGCCGTCCAGCGCCAGTTCAGCCCTTTCAGATTACCGTACAGGCTGAGACCCGAGACGATGGCCAGCACGCCGAACATGCCGCTACTGCGCAGCAGAGGGCCGAATTCTGTGGCTAACTGGGGATGTCGGCCCTGCAAGACCAGGTAGATGACGAGCACTGCACAGAGGCCGAACGTAATGGCCGCGGCCGAGCCGAAGAGGATTGCATTGAGTACGGCGAGTGGTCGCATGACGATTTCCGCGGAAAACCCGTGTGCACGAGTCGAATGAGTGTAGGGGCTCCGGGCGACCTCTTGAGTTCCCGCCCGGGAAGACAATCAACGTCTTAGCCTTTTGACCGGTGCCAGTTCCGAGACGTTGGCAGACAGATCGAGGACGAGAAACAGTGTACCAGCCTCCGCGTGACAGCCAGATCCGCCACAGCGACACCTCCACGGCGCCGCGCAAGTTCACGCTGCTGTTCAGCCTTCCTGCCCTGCTCATCGCCTGCGCACTACTCGCCGGTACCGCGCAGGCTCCCGTGGCGAACGCAGTTGCCACTGCCTCCACGCAGGATCTGTCACCGACGGAGCGGCAGCGCCGGGTCAGCAAGCTGGTCAGCAACGTGATCGAGCGGTCGCACTACCGCCAGTCGCCGATCAACGATCCCGTCTCTTCGCTGGTGCTCGACCGGTTCATCGAACAGCTCGATGGCGGTCGCAGCTACTTCCTTGCCAGCGACATCGCCGAGTTCGAACGCTATCGCTACCAGCTCGACGACGCCGTCGTCTCGGGCAAGCTCGAACCGGTCTTTGCCGTCTTCAACCGGTTTCAGGTCCGCAATCTCGAGCGCATCAACTACGCACTGCAGCTGCTCAAGACGGAACCGGATTTCACTGTCGACGAATATTTCGAATTCGACCGCTCCAAGGCACCGTGGGCCAAGTCGCAGGCGGACCTGAACGAGATCTGGCGTCAGCGCGTCAAGAACGATGCGGTCTCCCTGATGCTGACCGAGAAACCGTGGAGCGAGACCCGCGACGTGCTGCAGAAGCGCTACGAGCGCGTGCTGAAGCGCACCGAACAGATCACGAGCGACGACATCTTCGAAGTATTCATGAATGCCTTCGCTCACGTGTTCGATCCGCATTCCAGCTATTTCTCGCCGCGCAACTCCGAGGAATACCGGATCCAGATGAGCCTGTCCTATGAGGGCATCGGCGCTTCGCTGCAACTCGTCGACGATTACGTGACAGTGCTCAACGTCCTGCCGGGCGGCGCTGCGGCGTCGAGCGGTCAGATCAACGTCAACGACCGCATCGTGGCGGTCGGCGAAGGCAAGAACGGCAAACCGGTCGATGTCGTAGGCTGGCGTCTCGACGACGTCGTACAGTTGATTCGCGGCAAGGTGAACACCACGGTGCACCTGCAGATCCTGCCTGCCGGTGCAGCGCCAGGTTCGCCGCAGAAGGATCTTTTCCTGGTCCGCAGCAAGATCACGCTCGAAGCGCAGGCGTCGAAGAAGGAAATCCGCAAGGTCAAGCGCGGCGACCGCGAACTCACGGTCGGCATCATCAATGTGCCGAGCTTCTATCAGGATTTCGAAGCCAAGTCGGCGGGCGAAAAGAACTATCGCAGCACCACGCGCGACGTGCGCAAGCTGATCGAAGAACTGAAAGCCGAAAGCATGGATGCGCTGGTCATGGACCTGCGCGGCAACGGCGGCGGGCACCTGACCGAAGCAACGGCCCTCTCCGGCCTGTTCATCCCCGGCGGTCCGATCGTGCAGTTGCGCGAAACCGGCGGCCGCGTCGAAGTGCTGGACGATCCGGAGCCCATGATCGCCTGGGAGGGACCGATGATCGTGCTGGTCGACAGGTTCAGTGCCTCGGCGTCGGAAATCTTTGCCGCGGCCATCCAGGACTATGGCCGGGGCATCGTCGTTGGCCAGCAGACTTACGGCAAAGGCTCGGTGCAGAACCTGTATCCGCTCGATCGCTATGCACTGGGGCCCGAGCCGGGCTTCGGCCAGCTCACGGTGACGATCGGCAAGTACTATCGCGTAACGGGCGAAAGCACCCAGCATCGCGGTGTTCAGCCGGATATTTCGATGCCGACCGCCATCAGCACCGAAGAAGTCGGCGAGAGCACACGCGAAAGCGCCCTGCCCTGGGACCGCATCCGTCCGGTTGAGTTCGGTCGCGAGGCCCAGTTGACCCAGGCGGTCGCAACGCTCGAACAGGCGCACCAGCGGCGGATTTCACAGGATGCGGATTTCGTGTCCCTGCTGGGTGATCTCGATTCCTTCGAGAAGGTCCGGACCCAGAAAAAAGTGTCGCTGAACCTGCAGAAACGGATCGCGGAACGCGAGACACAGGAATCCGAGCGGCTGGCACGTGAAAACACCCGTCGCGCGGCCCACGGTCAGGCACCGATTGCCAAACTGTCGGATCTGAACACCGCGGATGCCCCTGACCCCACACTTGCCGAAGCCGCGGAAATTGCAGCCGACATGAGCGGCATGGGCAACCTGTACGTGTCGAAGCTCAAGAGCGACAACAGCAACGCGCCTGCGACGCGCTGAACGACAACGACACGGACGGCAGGTGCTTCACCTGCCGGCCATCAGCCAGTTCTCGCCGTCTATTTCAGCAATGCCTCGTAGACGTCCCAGTAGTTGTCTACGAGCACGTTGATACCTGATCGGTTGATGCTTTCCAACCCCGAGACCGGCGAGGCCGGTGGCGAAAGCGTGCCGATCGAATCGGTGAGTGGTGTCGTATCGGCATCGCTGCGGTACGTGGCGCGGGCACGCAACGCATCGGTGTATTCCTTGAGACCGCTCAGATCCTCACCGTCCCTGTCAGCGAGCTGGTTTGCTTCGCGCAGCAAGGCCATGAGTTTCACGCAGTCTTCCCGGCTTCCGTAGCGAAGATCGAACACCGTCTTGGCGGTCGCTTCCTTGGCCAGCATGGCCAGCCCGCCTTTCGACAGCAATCCAATCAACTGCTGTGCATAGGCAATCACAGCGGTGTTGACGATGCGCTTGCCATCGATCGATATACCGTCCAGGGCCGGCGGTTGCTGTCCCTCCACGTCCGCACGATCGTCCGAGAGATCAGTCACTCGCGTCGCCACCTCGTCCCATTGCGAGCGCAGGGCGTCGATTTCTTCCGTCAGTCTTCCACGACGAAAGTAGTTCCAGAATCTGCCGAGCGCGGCGAGCCGGGATTCCAGCTTCCTGAGTTGCGCATCGAGCCTCTCCGCGATCACGCGGGATTCGGCAATGCGGCGGTCGAGGTCCGCCATCTGGCGCCGTCGCGCCTGGTCGAACTCGATCAACTGACGACGGCGTTCGCGATCCTGCTGCTGACTCTGCAGCTGTTGAGAAAAGCGCGCGAGACGCCCGGCACAGGCGCGCCACAATGCGCGCAACTGGAAATACACAAGCGCGTGGGTTGCGGCGTCGGGGTCGCCCAGATATACCTCGAGCTCAGTCAATCGCTCGTCGGCGCGCAGTGCCGTGGCCTCCTGCTTCCTGAGTTCCTCGATCAACTCATGCCGCTCTTCCTGGAGCCGGCTCAGTTCCTTCTTGAGTTCGGCGCGATTCCAGTAGAGACGCAGCAGCCGCTCTTCCTCGGCGGCCTGCCGCGTGCCCGGAAGAAGCTGTCCCAGCCGGTCGGAGATACCCATGTGCAGGGTGCGAATGCTGGCAGGTGCCGCGGGAGGCCCGGAATCAGCGCGCCATCGCGACCGCGGGCACGGCAATCGATCCGGCGAAGCGGTGTCCGCGCTCGACGCAGTAGTCCAGCCATTTGTTGAGCATGACGTTGCGCAGCCAGCGGTCGCCGAGCGCGCGCGCGAGCCTCGAGCGAAGCGATTCGAGCATTGCATGACGATGCCAGCGTGCGCATGACTGCACTTCGGCCAGCCTTGCGTCGTGATAGATGCGAACCTGCAGGTCCGGATCCGCGAGCACCGTGCTGTCGTTTTCGAAGAGATACGTCAGTGTCAGCGTCGTCGTATAGCGGCTGCGCTCTTCGACCCGAAGATGCAGCGGACAATCGTTCGTCACGACAGAAACGGCAGCCTCATCGATTGCAGACAGATCGCTGATCAGCCAGCCGAGTCGGATGTAGTTGCTTTCGTAGAGCGACATGAGGCTCACGAAGCTCGCGGGACGTGCCCGCCAGCTCACTGCACAGTCTGTATCAGTCTGCAGTGCCGCGACGTTCATGAATCGAATATAGCACAGCGAATTTGCGTGTCTGCCGCCGCGCTGAGACCTGCGTCACGGCCGCAAACGACGCTCGATACCGGTCTTGTCGAGAATCCTGCTGGCGATCTCCTCGATGGAACATTCGGTCGTGTTGATGAAGGGAATCCCGTAGCGCCGGAACAGCCCTTCGGCCGTGCGCAACTCGTACTCGACCTGGGCCGGCGATGCGTAACGACTGTTGGGCTTGCGTTCGGTACGGATCTGCTGAAGGCGCTCGGGTGCGATCGTCAGGCCGTACAGCTTCTTTTCGTAACGAAGCAGCGAGGCCGGCAATCGACCCGACTCGAACTCCTCGTCGGCAAACGGATAGTTGGCGGCGAAGATGCCGTACTGCAGAGCCATGTACAGGCACGTCGGCGTCTTTCCCGAACGCGAGACACCCACCAGAATCAGATCGGCCCGATCGTAGTCATGCACAATGGCGCCATCGTCATTGGCGAGGGCGAAATTGGTCGCATTGATGCGCAGGGTGTACGCGCCCAGGTCCTGCATGCCATGCGCCTTGCCCTGTGCACGCGACGACTTGACCTTCAGTTCAAGCTCCAGCGGCCCCAGAAATGCATCGAAGAAATCCAGAAACAATCCATTGGCGCGCTTGATCACCTCACGCAGGTCTTCCTGCACGAGGGTACTGAAAACCACTGGCCGAATGCCCTCCGCTTCACCGGTTGCGTTGATCCTCCGGACCGCCTCTTCTGCCTTGTCAATCGTGGATATAAATGGCAAAGTCACCTGTCGAAACG
>CAZBKC010000192.1:0-6486 GCA_964492345.1 uncultured Steroidobacter sp.
CCTACGCCGTGAAGAGCGAGCGTGACTTCAGCTTCATGGGCGGCTTCCTGATGGTGGGCCTGATCGGCGCCTTCGTGCTGGGGCTGGTCGCCATCTTCTTCCAGATGTCGACCCTGTCGCTGGTCGTCTCCGGCCTCTTCGTGCTGCTGAGCAGCGGACTGATCCTTTACCAGACCAGCCAGATCATCAACGGCGGCGAGACCAACTACATCATGGCAACGGTCACGTTGTACGTGAGCATCTACAACCTGTTCGTCAGCCTGCTGCACCTGCTGGGGATGGCTTCGGACGATTGATGTCGGCCCGACTGGCCGACTTGGCTAACCGGTCGGCTGGCCAGAAAGCGAAGGGCGCTGCGATTGCGGCGCCCTTTTTCATTCAGGCAGCCGGCTCAGTAAGTTTCGATGTGCAACCGGTCGCCAGCCAGTAACTGCGGCCGCATTGCGGACCAGTCCGCATCGTGACGACTGCACACATCGGCAAAGGCCTCCTCGACGCCCTGCTCCATGCCTTTCAATCCGCACATATAGATGTAGGCATTGGGATCCTGAAGCTGCCTCATCACCGCATCGGATCGCTCGCGGATGAGATCCTGCACATAGCGCTTCGGCCGATCGGCTGCTCGGGAAAAGGCCAGATTCACGTCGATGAAACTCTTCGGCAGCTTCGTCAGTGGCCCGAAGTAAGGCAGTTCCTCCGGGGTGCGGGCACCGAAGAACAACAGCAGCGATCCGCCCCCTGGTTCGATCCAAGGTGACGCCGCCGCCACTCCGTCATGGCGCGCATCGGTGCCGAACCGGTGCCGGTGCAGATCATCATCAGCGACGATCCGGCGTGGTTGGGCATCAGAAAGCTGGCGCCGTACGGCCCGACAACCCGCACCGTGTCACCGGGCTGCAGATCGCACAGATAGTTCGAGCCGATGCCGGGCGCCGGATTGCCCGCACCATCGTGCGTCACCCGTTTGACGGTGAGCGAAAGATTGTTGAAGTTCGGCCGTTCGCCGTTACGCGGGCTGGCGACGGAGTACAACCTCACGTGATGCGGACGGCCGTGCGTGTCCTGTCCCGGCGGCAGAATGCCGATCGTCTGTCCCTCCAGGACCGGGAACGCGCACTCGCCAAAATCGAGAACGAGGTGGCGAACATCGTTGCCGGTCGCCTCGCCGGTCAGGCGGAAGTTGCCGCTGACCGTTGCAATGGCGGGATTGGCCGTACCGTAGAGATTCAGATGCGGGCGAGCCGCCGACTCCGGTGCCTTGCAGACACCGCCCTGGCCTGCGCTGGCCAGCTGCGTCAGCCGCAGGACTTCCGCAGGAACGTCGGCACCTGCCGCGAGCGCCAGATCCTGCTGCGACGGCAGCGAATCCCAGGAGAACTGTTCTTCGACCGTGTAGGCGCGCTGTGCGATGACCTGGCGCCAGTTGTCGATGGCGCCCGTCGGACACGGCGAGATGCACGCGCCGCACGCATTGCATGCATCGAAGCGGACCACATAGTTGCGCGCATCGTGCGTGATCGCTCCGCTCGGACAGGTCGCCTCGCACGTATTTCTGGATGATGCGGTTCCAGCGCTCGACGCCGCTGATCGAATCCTTCATGAAGTCGTCGCGCAACCTTTCGTTGAGCACATTCAGAGCGGGCGCTTCCCGCAGGAGGGGCATCTTCACGTAGTCGAAGTGCGCCCAGCCGCCCGGTTCGACGCTGACGGCCGTGCGCAGATAGACATCGTGGCGCTGCGATCCGTCGGGTCCCATGTCGTTCCACCAGTTCAGGAACTCAGGCTGCCAGTGCTCGAGCGCACGCTGCAGCGTGCGGTCATCGGCCAGATTGACGTTGTTGGGAATTCTTTCGCAGTAGTCGATGCTCATTGGCGTTCTCAGATCCGGTCCCAGTTGAATTTCGCCTTGCTGCCGCTACCGAACACTTTCAGCGCGCCGCTCTCGCCGACGGCGTTGGGACGGATGAAGATCCAGTTCTGCCACGCCGAAAGGCGACCGAAGATGCGTGTGTGGAGCGATTCGCCCGGACCGAAACGCAGGTTCGCCTCCATCCCCGTCAGGGCATCCGGCGAGAGACTGGCGCGTTCTTCGCGCGCGATGCGGATCTCCTCGTCCCAGTCGATCTCGTCCGGTGCCGCAGTCACCAGTCCGAGTTGCATGGCGCGTGTTACATCCAGCGCCGCACCTACCGCCACACGAGCTGCCTCGATCGCATCGTTCTCGCCATAGAAGCGGCTGTACAGACGGCTCGACTGCGAAACCGCGGGATAGAGACCGAAGTTCACCGCGGACAGGACGATCGCGGGCGACGAATCGGCGGCATTGAGCATGTAGCTGCGGTCGGCTGCCAGCGCGATCTCGAGCAACGTGCCGGCGAAGCACGACTCGCGGTCGATCAATGCGAACAGGGTGCGCGAACTCACTTCGAGCCTGGCCAGCGTCCGGCTGGCCGCCGCGAACCCCGCATCATCGATGCATGCGGCGCGCGCGCTGCTGATGACGGAGCCGCCGTCGATCGACGATGGCGAAATCACCGACAAGGGTTACATCAACCAGCGTGCCGTCCTGCAGCAACGCCGGCACCTGGTCGCGGAGTTGCAGGCGTCGGACACGAGTAACGTCGTCCGGTTGAACGACCTCTGAGGGGTGTCAGGACGCGCAGATGGTCTCTGCACCGCCCATGTAGGGCTGCAGAACGTCCGGGACGGTCACGCTGCCGTCGGCCTGCTGGTAGTTTTCGAGCACGGCCACCAATGCGCGTCCGGCGGCAACCCCAGAACCGTTCAACGTGTGCAGCGGTTCAGGCTTGCCGGTGTCCGGGTTGCGCCAGCGGGCCTGCATGCGTCGCGCCTGGAACGCTTCGAAATTCGAGCAGGAAGAAATCTCGCGGTAGGCCTGCTGGCCCGGCAGCCAGACTTCCAGGTCATAGGTCTTCGCAGAGCCGAAGCCGATGTCTCCCGCACAAAGCTGCATCAGGCGATACGGCAGGCCAAGGCGCTTCAGCACTTCCTCGGCATTGCGCGTGAGCGTTTCATGCTCGGCGTACGAGTCCTGGGGCCGGACCATGTGCACGAGTTCGACCTTCTCGAACTGGTGCTGGCGGATCATGCCGCGCGTGTCCTTGCCGTGGGAGCCGGCCTCGGAGCGGAAACACGGGGTGTGCGCCGTGTAGCGCAGTGGCAGGTCCGCAGCTTCGACAATCGTGTCACGGACCAGATTGGTCACGGGTACCTCAGCCGTCGGTATGAGATACAGCTTCTGCTCACCCGTGACTCCGAACAGATCCGCTTCGAACTTTGGCAGATTGCCCGTGCCCAGCAGTGATTGCGGGTTCACCAGATAGGGCACATAGACTTCGCGATAGCCGTGTTCGCCCGTGTGCAGGTCGAGCATGAACTGGATGAGCGCCCGTTGCATGCGTGCCAGTCCGCCGCTCAGCACGCTGAAGCGTGCGCCTGAAATCTTCGCGGCGGCGGCGAAATCGATCTGACCGAGTTTCTCGCCGAGTTCGACGTGATCTTTCGGTTTGAACGCGAACTGGCGCGGCTCGCCCCAGCGCCGGATCTCGACGTTGCCTGTCTCATCACGGCCATCAGGCACACTCTCGTGCAGCAGGTTCGGCATGCCGAGGGCGATCTGGTCGAGTTCTCCCTGCACGGCCGTGAGTTCTGCTTCGGCCTTCGTCAGCTCCTCGCCCAGCGTTTCGACCTGTTTCAGCAGCGGCGCGATGTCCTGTCCCTGCGCTTTCGCCTTGCCTACCGACTTGGCGTGGGTGTTGCGTTCGTTGCGCAATTCATCGACGCGCAATTGCCACTTGCGACGTGCCTCTTCGAGTTCGCCCAGACGGGCCACGTCCAGCGAGAACCCCCGGCGAGCGAGATTGGCCGCGACGGCGCCGGGATCGGAACGCAACAGCTTGGGATCGATCATGGAGAACGAAGTGACTGGCGGATAGCGGATGGCGGATAGTTTAGAAGACTGACACGGATGCCGATAGTCGGCTCTGGCGCTATCCGCCATCCGCTATCCGCTTCTTTCTTCTCTCCAGCGCCTCGGCGATCCTGATTTCGAGCCCGCGCGGCACCGGTCGGTAGTACGACGGCGACCCTATTTCATCCGGGAAGTATTTCTCGCCTGCCGCGTAGGCGTCCGGCTCGTCGTGCGCATAGCGGTAGTCCTTGCCGTAACCGAGCTGCTTCATCAGGCGAGTCGGCGCGTTGCGCAGATGCAGAGGAACGGCGAGGGAGCCACGCTGTTTCGCGTCCTCCATGGCCTCGCCGAACGCGACGTACACGGCATTGCTCTTGGCAGCACAGGCCATGAACACCACCGCCTGCGCGATGGCCAGTTCACCCTCGGGACTGCCGAGACGTTCATAGACCTCGCAGGCTTCCAGCGCCATGGTCAGCGCGCGCGGATCGGCATTGCCGATGTCTTCCGACGCCATGCGCAGTACGCGCCGCGCGATGTAACGAGGATCACAGCCTCCATCGAGCATGCGGCACAGCCAGTACAGAGCGGCGTCCGGGTCGGATCCGCGCATGGATTTATGCAACGCAGAGATCTGGTCATAGAACGCTTCACCCTGTTTGTCGAAACGCCGCAGGCCACCCACCGCCACTTCATTGGCGATGGCCTGCGTAAGCCGCGGCGGATCGGATGCACGCGCCAGATCGAGCGCGAGTTCCAGCATGTTGAGTACGCGTCGTGCGTCGCCATCGGCCGCGGTTGCCATCAGGTTCAGCACACCGTCGTCGATCTGCACATCCGCCTGCGTCCGGAGTGCGCGTTGCAGTACACCCAGCAGATCCTCGACCGTCAACGAGCGCAGCACGTAGACACGCGCGCGCGACAGCAATGCGTTGTTGAGTTCGAACGACGGATTCTCGGTGGTGGCGCCGATGAATACGAGGGTTCCGTCTTCGACCCATGGCAGGAAGGCGTCCTGCTGTGCCTTGTTGAAGCGATGGACTTCGTCCAGGAACAGCACGGTTCTTCGACCCGATTCCCTGCGCGCGTTCGCCGCCGATTCGGCGGCGGCGCGAATGTCCTTGACGCCGGCCATCACCGCCGAAAACGCAATGAAGTCGGCGTTGCAACGCTGCGCTACCAGGCGCGCGAGAGTGGTCTTGCCTGTGCCTGGCGGACCCCAGAGGATCATCGAATGCAGGTGTCCGCCTTCGAGCATGCGTCGCAATGGCTTGCCAGCGCCGAGCAGGTGGATCTGGCCGGCATAGTCGTCGACCGACCCTGGCCGCATGCGGTCAGCGAGCGGCCGCGAATCGTCAGTCTGTTCGAGCGGGTTCACGGCGACGTGTCCAGCCATCGATCCATTGTGCCCAGCCGCCAAGTCCCGCGACGGAAAAGACGAGTCCGATGATCACGCCGGTCGTGTTGGCCACGACGTCGCGAACATCGCCCGTGCGTCCGAGGTTCATCGTTTCCTGAGCAATCTCGATGGCGACGCCCATGACGAACAGCAGCAACGCGATCAACCAGTAGCGATTGCGCGGATACAGGCCGCCGAACCACACCATGAGCCCAGCGTAGAGCAGCATGTGCTCAAACTTGTCGCTCACGCCCGTCTCGGGCAGCGAACGCCCCGGCATGAGACAGACGACGATCGCCGCGATGATCAACGCCCAGCCTGCAAGCAGCCATGAGCGAGGGTGTCTGACGGGCAGCATCAGGGCTTGACCGCCGGCGCGTCGGAAGCGTCGCCGATGACATCCGCCCCTGCCGGCACGGTAAACACGAACTTCGCGGGATCGAGCGGCAGATTCTTCTGCACGTTGGTGAATTCGAGCGTGGTGATCTGACCGAGCTTGTCGGCCAGCTGCATGTATTTCAGAACGTCACTCGCAAAGCCGAGCCTGACCCATTTGAAATCGGTGTCGTTGCGCTTCGGTTCCATGATGACCCAGTGCGCCGCCGCATCCTGGCTGGTCTTCGTGACATTGAAGTTATCGGAAAGCCTGCCCTCGCCGCTCAGCAGCATCGCCGGCGTTGCCGACAGCGAATCGCCCATGCGGCGAACGGTGACTTGTTCGAGATCGGGATCGAACAGCCAGATGCGCGTTCCGTCGGCCACCATCAACTGTTCGTGCGGCTGGCGATATTCCCAGCGGAACCGATTGGGGCGGCGGATGGCGATCGTGCCGCTCGACTGCTCGACCACATCGCCCTTGCTGTCCGTGAGCGTCTGCCTGAAGTCAGCCTGCAGGCTTTGCAGATTACCGAGCAGCCGCTCGACACGCTGATAGTCGTCGTCAGCGGCAGCCAGCACCAGGGGAAAATTCAGCAGAAGCGCAGCAAGGACGCAGCGCGCGAGGGTATGGATGATCATGAATTCCTGAAGGCGCGGAACTATTCCTCCGGCGGCGCCGGAGCGAGAACTTCGCGCGAACCGTTTGACTGCAACGGCCCGACCAGGCCGGCGGTTTCCATGGTTTCGATCATTCGTGCCGCGCGGTTGTAGCCGATCT
>CAZBKC010000193.1:0-1512 GCA_964492345.1 uncultured Steroidobacter sp.
GCGCTCCCTGCCGTACAGCGCCTCGATGATGCGGCGCTCCAGGTAGACGGTGAATCCTTCGTTCAGCCACATGCTGTCCCAGTTGGCGTTGGTCACGAGATTGCCGGACCATGAATGTGCGAGTTCGTGTGCGATGAGCGACACGAGGCTGCGATCGCCGGCGATGACGGTCGGCGTCAGGAACGTCAGGCGCGGATTCTCCATGCCGCCCCACATGAAACTCGGCGGCAGGATCAGCAGGTCGTAACGCCCCCAGCGATACGGACCGAACAGCTTTTCGCAGGCTTCGAGCATGGACTGCACATCGGCAAATTCGTCGGCCGCGGCTGCGACGACATCGGGTTCGGCGTAGACGCCGGTACGCGCGCCGATCGGCTTGAAGACAAGGTCGCCGACACCCAGCGCCATCAGATAGGACGGAATCGCCTGCGGCATCCGGAAGCGATAGTCCCCGTCGCGCCTGCCGTCGGGGTCGTTCTCCGCACTCATCACCGCCAACAGTTCCGGCGGCGTCCTGATGCGCGCGTCGTAAGTCACGCGCACTTGCGGCGTGTCCTGCAGAGGAATCCAGCTGCGCGCATGGATCGCCTGCGACTGCGAGTACAGGTAGGGATGCTTCCTGCCTGCGGTTTGCGGCGGGTCGAGCCACTGCAGCCCGCTGGCCCGCGGCGACGTTTCATAGTGAATCCGCACCGACACTTCCTTGCTCTGCAGGGAAGCCGGCAGATCGATGTTCAGCGGGGCGCCCAGCATCGGTTGGGCCGCGCCCAGCGAGAACCTCAGCGCGACCGGCTGCGGCTGCAGCAGTTCCACTGCCGAGATGGCAAGGTCGCGCGTGTCGAGCACGATCCGGCGCGACTGCGGGTCGATACGCTGCAACGTCAGATCGACGTGACCGCCGAGACGCTTGCGCCCGAAATCAGCCCGCAAGTCCAGCGAGACGTGAGTGGCGCGAAACTCCTGCGTATTGGCGAACGAATGTGCATCGCCCGGCGGCGTGGCTGATTCGGCGGACATCGACAGGATCATCAGCAACGCACCGACGGCAGCGGATCTGACGGACATGGGTCTTTCTCGATCAGGAGAACTGCCGCCAGTGTAAATGGCCCCGGCTTGAATGGACGACCTGAAATCGTATGCGGGGCTCGCCTCGCCGTGTCAGGGCGACTGGCTGCGCTGGCGTTCGGCATTCACGCCCTTGCGATAGATCGCACCGCGCATGATGAGCATCGCGGAAACGGGCGCTGTCATCACCATGAACAGCGTGATCAGCAACTCGTGCAGCACCGGACGAGCGGCCATGGCTGACGACACGACAATGGATGCAATCAGGATGCAGCCCGTGCCGAGCGTATTGCCCATCGAAGGGCTGTGCATGCGCATGTAGAAGGACGGCAGCTTCACCAGACCGATCCCGCCCAGCAGGCACAGCAGCCCGCCGCACACCAGCAGCAGCGCCGCGGGTACAGCGGCCCAGAGCGGCAGTTCGCTTTCCATCATGGTTCGATCACC
>CAZBKC010000193.1:1522-6455 GCA_964492345.1 uncultured Steroidobacter sp.
CGCCTCGCAGCAGGAACTTGCTGAGCGCCATCGATCCGATGAAGGCGAACAGCGCGATCAGCACTGCCATGTCGAAATAGACGGTCGATGTCGACCTGATCCCCAGCATCAGTATCGACAGCATGCCGTTGACGTACAGCGCATCGAGCGCCAGCACCCGGTCCTGCGCCGAAGGGCCGCGAATGAGGCGCACGGTGGCGCAGGCGATCGCACCCATCAGGCACATTTGCGCAAACCAGGCAGACCAGTCGAACAACAGCGTCATGTTCATTCGAAAATCCCCATCAAAGGCTGCTCGTAGCGTTGCTTGACGGTGCGTATCCAGGCGGCTTCGTCCTGCAGATCGAGAATGTGCAGCGTCAGCCTGCCATGCTGGCGATCGAGATCGACCCACACCGTGCCCGGCGTCGCCGTGAGAATCATGGCGAGAATCGCCAGTCCGTGCGGGTCGCGCATGTCCAGCGGAATCTGCATGAACCCGGGCCCGCCGCCGCGCACGCCGCGCAGCACGACGCGCGCCACCATGATATTGGACTTCACGATGTCGACGAGCACCATACAGAGGAGCCACAGCGCCAGGTGCAGTCGTCTCACCGACGGACGCAACGGGTACCGGCCGCGGTTGGCGTGAGCGAAGAAGAGGGCAAGGATGGCACCGAGCACGATGTGGCCAGGCGCGAGCGAATTGTTGAGCAGCAGCCACATCACGAACAGCATGACGGCCAGAACGATCGGGAAGCGTCGTTTGTTCTTCATGGCAGCGCTCCTGCCTGCGCCGGCGCAGCGAGCACGGCATCGATGTACCTCTGCGGATCATGCAGCGTCCGCGCCGCCGACTCGAGATAGGCCATGACCGGCGCGGCGCTCGCCGTGAGAATCATGGTCAGCAGCAGCAGAAACGCGACCGGGCCGGCTTCGATGACGCGCAGGCGCGGCGTCGTGCGCTCGATCACCGTCCAGAACAGGCGGATGCCGATACGACTCAGCGCAATCAATCCCGCCAGCCCTGCCGCCAGCAGCGCGACCACCAGGGCCCAGTTCCTCGGTGGCAACGTTCCCGCGTTCATGGCTTCGACCGTCGAGTCCAGCAGCGCGAACTTGCCGACGAACCCGGACAGCGGCGGCAGACCGGCGACGAGCAGCACACAGAACACGAAAGCCAGTCCGAGAAAGGCCATTGCCGCCGGAATGGCGATACCGACTTCTTCTTCGGTGCCACGGGGTGCGTCTTCCACGTCGAAGGCGCGATAGCTGACCTCGGGCATGGACGCCATATCGGTGCCTTCCGTTGCCGGCGTCGTGCGCGTTCGTTCCGTCATGCCCGTCAACATGAAGAACGCCCCGGTCGCGAGCACGGAACTGATCATGTAGAACAGTGCCGGCGCGGTCAGGGTTTGTGCACCTGAGCCCACGGCCGTGAGCAACGTGCCGGATGACACGATCACGACGAAGCCGATCAGACGCCCCAGTTGCTGCGACGCCAGGATTCCGATGGTGCCGAAGATCAGCGTCGCCAGACCGCCGTAGAACAGCCATGCGCCCGCCAGCGGCGCCGGTGCAGCGGCATCGCCGAGCAGGACGCTCAGTCGCAGGACCGCGTACACGCCGACCTTGGTCATGATCGAGAACACGGCCGCCACCGGCGCGCCCGCCGCAGCATACGCCGGCGACAGCCAGAAATTGAGCGGCCAGGCGCCGGCCTTGACGAGAAACGCGATTGCCAGGATCGCGACGCCGGCATCGAACAAGCCCCGGTCGGTCGCAGCGATCGTGCTCCATCGCACGCCGAGATCGGCCATGTTCAGGGTTCCGGCAACGCCGTAGATCAGTGCGATGCCGGTGAGGAAGAGCAATGACGAAACCAGGTTGACCACGATGTACTGCAGCCCGGCCTTTACGCGCGCCGCGCCGGAACCGTGCAGCATCAATCCGTACGACGCCGCGAGCAGCACCTCGAAAAACACGAACAGGTTGAACAGGTCTCCCGTCAGGAACGCCCCGTTCAAACCCATCAGCAGAAATTGCAGCAGCGACAGGTAGTGCACGCCCACCCGCTCCCACCGCGCCACCGAGTAGAGCAACGCGGGCAGCGCCAGCGTCGCGCTCAATGTGAGCATGAGCGCCGACAGCCGGTCCACCACGAGCACGATGCCGTATGGCGCCGGCCAGGCGCTGATCGCATACACGCCGATGCCTTCGTGCCAGACATCCGGCACGGCATCGGTGGTCAGGTACATGAGCCCCAGTGCAACGGCGAGTTGCACGAGCGTCGCCAGTACGGCAATGCCTTCGCGAATACGGCGCTGCGATTCGGCGAACAGCAGCATGCCGGCGCCTGCGACCAGCGGCACGACGATCGGCATCACCGGCAGATGCTGCAACCACGGGCTCACAGGTCGCGTTCCTTGCCGTCGACGTGATCCGTGCCGGTGATGCCGCGCGCGGCAAGCAGCACGACCAGGAACAGCGCCGTGGTCGCGAACCCGATCACGATGGCCGTCAGTACCAGCGCCTGCGGCACGGGATCGGCATAGAGCAGCGGATCCGTCGCACCATCGGCGCGGATGATCGGCGGCCGTGCGACGGTGAGCCGGCCCATGCAGAAGATGAACAGGTTGATGGCGTACGAGAGCAGCACCAGGCCCATGATGACCTGGAAGGTACGCGGCCGCAGTACGAGCCAGGTGCCCGATCCCGTCAGCACGCCGATGGCGAGTGCGAAGACGACTTCCATCAGTTTGCCGCTCCCTGACGTGTCGCTGCCTCTCCCACATGCACCTGGGTCGCCGCGGCAACGGCCGTCGGGCGTCGATGACTGCGCAGCGACTGGTGCGCTATCGCGACCAGGATCAGCACCGTCGCGCCGATCACCAGCAGGTAGACGCCGAGATCGAACAGCAGCACCGATGAAAGATGAATCTCGCCCACGATCGGCAGCGTCCCATGCCAGGCGAGCGCACTCAGGAACGTCTGCGACGCCAGCCATGCTCCCATTCCAGCCGCCACCGCAGCCAGCAATCCCGCCGCTATCCAGTACTGCGGATGGATGCGGGCATGCGACTCGACCCACATCGTGCCGGCAACCATGTACTGCGCGATCACCGCGGTCGCCATCACCAGCCCGCCGACGAATCCACCCCCGGGCGCATTGTGCCCGCGCAGCAGAAAAAACACCGAAACCAGTGCGGCCATGGGCAGCAGCAGACGCACGATGACGGTGGGAATTTCCAGGTAGCCGTGCGGCAATCTCTCGTCGGAATCGGCCGACGCGTGCAGATCGCGCGGCGCATCCTGCTGCTGCGCGCGCGGTACCTTGATCGATTCGGGTGACGGCCGGAACCGGCGCAGCAGCGCAAAGACCGTCAGCGCCACGATGCCGACGACCGTGATCTCCCCGAACGTGTCGAAGCCGCGGAAATCCACGAGGATGACGTTGACCACGTTGCTGCCCCCGCCCTGCGGCAACGACCGGTCGATGAAGAATTCAGCGAGTCCGGCGCCGCGCGGCCGCGTCATCACCGCGAACGCAAGGCTTGCCATGCCGGTCCCCACCAGCACGGCAATCACCAGGTCACGCACGCGTCTTGCACGTGCACGCAATGTGCGCCGGTCGGGATCGTCGGTCTCGATGCGGCGCGGCAGCCAGCGCAGACCGAGCAGGATCAGCACCAGCGTGACGACCTCGACGGCAATCTGTGTCAGGGCGAGATCGGGCGCGGAGAACCATGCGAAAGTCAGGCAGGTGATGAGACCGGTGCCGCTCACCATGGTGAGCGGCACCAGGCGGTGATACTTGGCCTGCAACGCCGCACCGATTGCGCACACCGCCCCGACGAACCACATCAATGCGAAGATGGGGTCGACTCGCGACGGCGGCACGCTGCCCCAGAAGGTGAAACTCTCGTGCAGTGCGACCCAGGCCGCGCCGGCGGCCACGCACACGATGACGACGAGCTGCACCTGCAGGTGACGCGAATACATCACTCGCTGGATGCGGCCGGCAGTGCGGATCAGGATGACGATCACGACATCGAAGGTCCGTCGCCCGTCGAAGCGGTCGATGAGCGGCGCCGCACCATGCACACGGCGGCGGTAGTTGATGTAGAGGTAGAACGCCGTACCGCCGCATAGCGCGAGGATGCTCATGAGCAGCGGCTGGTTGATCCCATGCCAGATCGCAAGGCTGTACGACGGCATGTTCAGACCGAGGATCGATTGCGCAGCCATCGCCAGGAAAACGCCGACCGTCAACGACGGCATGATCCCGACCAGCAGGCAGGCCAGCACCAGCAGCGCACTCGGGGCCAGCATCCAGCGTGCCGGATCGTGCGGCGTCTTCGGCAGGTCCTGCGCCGGCGGACCGAAGAACACCTGGTGGATGAAGCGCAGCGAGTACGCCACGCTGAACATGCCGGCGATGGTTGCGGCAGCCGGCAGGCTCATGCGCAGCCAGGGGTTGTGGCCGGCGAAAATGGTCTCGGCGAAGAACATTTCCTTCGACAGGAAGCCGTTGAGCAGCGGCACACCGGCCATCGAGGCCGCAGCCACTGTCGCCAGTGTCGCGGTAATGGGCATGGCCTGCGACAGGCCGCTGAGACGTTGCATGTCGCGCGTACCGGTCTCGTGATCGACGATGCCCGCCGCCATGAACAGCGACGCCTTGAACGTGGCGTGATTCATCATATGGAACACGGCGGCGACCAGCGCCAGCGGACTGTTCATGCCCAGGAGCAGCGTGATGAGCCCCAGGTGACTGATCGTCGAATACGCCAGTACGCCCTTCATGTCGCGCTGGAACACCGCGGCGAACGCGGCCAGCAGCAGCGAACACAGCCCGGCTCCGCCAATCACGGTGAACCACAGGTCGGTGCCCGCGAGCACCGGCCACAGCCGCGCCAGCAGGAACACGCCCGCCTTCACCATGGTGGCCGAG